>JBLMYG010000243.1:0-6273 GCA_050258155.1 Acidithiobacillales bacterium | reverse complement strand
CGCGTCTGAGCATCCATGGACTGGATCTGCTTCTCGAGCGACGTCTTCGTCGCGACCTGGCTCCGGAAGGACTGGAAGACGAGCGTGCCCAGCGCTGCCGCGACGACGATGAAGGCCGCGGTCAGGAAGGCGAGGCCGATCTTCAGGTTCCGGTTCGCGCTCCCGATCGACTCGGCCAGATTCTTGAAGAAGATCGTCGAGCCCTGGACGACCCCCTGTCCCTTCGACCGGGCACGCGCGTCGGACAGGAGGTCTTTCAGGGATTTCGGCGGCTCCCCGGAGGGCGCCGGGGTCTGGGCGGTGGTATCGGGGCTTCCGGCACGGCCGGGCTGCTTCTCGGTCATGGCCGCTCCTTCAGGCGAACTCCGGGTCGAGGCGCAGGAGGGCTGCCGTGTCGGCAGCCCGGTGGGAAACGGCGAGACTGCTCCTTGCCGGGCCACCCGGCGCCGCGCCGCGCAGCAGAGAGATGAGGCCCCACAGGACGGCGAGGAAAAGGATGACGATGGCGGCGATGATCAGGCCGATCCCGAGCCACCGGCGTGACGGACGGCTGGTATCGGGCGGAGGCACCGGCATGGGGCGCTTTTCAACGGGCGGCGCCACGACGGACGGCGCCGCGGCGGGTGGAGGGGGCGGCTCGCCGTAGATGACGAGCCGTCGGCCGGCCGGCGCTGGAGCGGCCGCCGCTTTCCGCTCGCCGGAGCCTGCCGAAGCGCTCGCCTCCGGACCTCTCGCCGGCGGAGCCGAAGGAGGCGAAGCCGGAGGCGGGGGTGGAAGCGAAGGCGGGGGTGGAAGCGAAGGCGGAGGAGCCCGACGGGCCGACTCCTGCCTCAATTTCGCGAGGACGTCGTCGAACCTTTCGGTCTTGTCAGGAACAAGGTCGGCCGCGGCGACCGTGGGCTCGGGGCGCGGTCCCGTCGCCTCGGCGTCTGCTCGAGCGAACACCCCGGACTGCGGCTCCGGCGTCAAGGAGCCTGACGCCTCTTCGGTCCTCTCCGGGATCGGCGAGGGAGGTGCTCCCGGCCGTTCGGCCGGCGTCTCGCGCGCGGGCGCGGAGCGTGGTGACGTCCTCTCGACCGTCTGATCGAGGTCGGGCCATCTTCTCTGCTGGGATTCCTCGACCGGATGCCGGATCTCGCTCGGCGCCATGGTGACGGACGCGGTCGCCGGCGCCCCAATCGGGACCGGGGGAGAGGAGGGCGTTCGCGCGGTTCGTCCGCTCCCCGAGGAGCCGATCGGCTCGACGACCGGAGGGGGGAGCGTCTCCAGGGAGAGCGGATCGGGCTCCAGGCCCGGAGGGACGTCGAGCTGAACGCGGTGCAGAAGGTCGATAATCTCGTCGTAGCTCTGCGGACGGTCGTCGGGCTTTCGCGCCAGCATCCTCCGGACGACGCCGGCCAGCTCCTCGGGCAGGGCCGGGGCGCCCGCAGGCGCCTCGACGTCGTAGTGATGCTCCGTCTGGTGGGCCACCAGCCACTCGAAGTAGTTCGATCTGCGGGCGACCGTGATCGGCGGCCTCTTCGTCAGGAGGCGGTGGAAGATGACGCCGAGAGAGTAGACGTCGCTCCGCCAGTCGACCTCCGGCGAGAAGAAGAGCTCCGGCGAGGCGAAGGCGAATTTCCCCAGAAACTGCCCCGTCTGCGTCTTCATCTCGGCGTCGGCGTCCTGCTCCTGGAGGAGCTTCGCGACGCCGAAGTCGAGGATCTTCGCCACACGCTTCCGGTTCTCGAGGCTGACGATGACGTTGTTCGAGGAGAGGTCGCGATGAACGACGTTCTGGCTCCGAAGATACGAGAGACCCATCAGCGCCTGGATCATCAGCGGCAGAAGCTCGGGGTACGGCCGCCCCTCGAAAGCCCGGATGTCGACGCCGTCGACGTACTCCATCACGATCGAGGGGACCCCGGCTTTTGACTGTGTGATCTCGTAGCACCGGACGATGTTCCTGTGGTTCAGGGCGGAAAGGATCCGGTTCTCCTTGAGAAAACGGGCCTGGAGCCCCGGGTCGAAGACCCGTTTGGACATGACCTTGATCGCCACCGGGAGGCCGGTCCGCCGGTCGTGGGCGAGGTAGACGAGGCCCATTCCCCCCTCGCCGAGGACGCGGGAAATCGTGTAGTAATCGAACTCCGGCGGCGTCTTGGAAAAACTCACGGTGCTCACTCCGGGAGCGCCTCAGTCTAGCAAAGTCATTTCCCGGCCGAGGGCCTTCCGGCCGTGAGGAGAAGGGCCCGGATGATCGGCCCGCAGCGCTCTCCCCGGCACTCGCCCGTGGTGCAGCCGGTCGCCGCCGCCACCTCCTCCAGCGTCCGGGCGCCCCCTCCGATCGCCTCCATGACGCGGGGGTAACGAATCGTGTTGCAGATGCAGACCGGCCGGTACTTCAGCAGCACCAGCGCCCGCTTCGCCGAAAGCTGCTCTTCAGCGGCCATTCGCGAGAGGGTCCAGGGGGGCCCGGGGGGAACGACCCCGGCGTGTCCGTCTGCCGGGACGAGCCGCGTTCCCCCCGAACATCATCAGTAATCTATCGTGTACCGGATCGAGGCCCGGTCCCTGACCCGGTCCAGGTAGACCGTCCCGTCCAGATGGTCGCCCTCGTGCAGGACGACCCGCGCGTGAAAATCATCGGCCGCAAAGTCGAGCGGCCTGCCGCTCCGGTCGAGCGCGCGGACCCGGATCTTCCGCGGCCGCGGAACCTTCGCTGCCAGGAAAGGGACCGACAGGCACGCCTCGAAGTCCTCGGTCTCGTCGGTGTCGAGGATTTCGAAGCTGGGGTTCACCAGAATGGTCGGAGGCACCTCGATCCCTTTCCCCCGGCGCTCCGGCTGGATCTCGTAGAGGACCACACGAAGGGGCTGCGAAACCTGCGGCGCGGCGAGGCCCGTGCCGTGGTACTCGGCCATCGTCTCCATCAGGTCGTCGAAGAAGGGCTTCAGCCTCCCCTTCTTCAGGTCGTGCGTCTCTATCTCGACGGCGCGGGTCCGAAGGACCGGTGCTCCAAGCCGGACGACTCTCAGAACGGCCACGTCACCCCCCTCTCCTAGAATGTTACCCGTTGCGGGAACAGAGAATCGTCTTCATCGCCAACCCGGCAGCCGGCAAGGGGAGGGAAGGGCGGCAGGGACAGCGCGTCCGCGCCGGGGTCGAGAGCGCCGGGGTCCACGGAGAGTGGATCCGGACGGAAGCTCCCGGCCACGGCACCGCCATCGCCGAGCAGTCGGCCCGCGAGGGGGCCTCGGCGGTGGTCGCGGTCGGGGGCGACGGGACCGTCAACGAGGTCGTCGCCGGCCTCATGCGCGTACCGAGGGAAGAGCGCCCCCTGCTCGGCGTCATTCCGGCGGGGACGGGCTGCGACTACGCCCGCGTCCTCGGCCTCAGGAGGTGGGACATCGCCGACGCAGCCGCCGTCTTCGGCGAGGGAAAAGTGCGAACGCTCGATGCGGGCGACGTGAACGGCCGCTTCTTCGCCAACGGCGTCGGCCTCGGCTTCGACGGGGAGGTGGCCGCCGATGCGGCGAAGTTCCGGCTGATCCGCGGCTTTGCCGCCTATCTGACCTCCGTCTTCCGCGTCCTCAGGACCTGGAAGAATTTTCGCCTCCTCGCCGACGTGGACGGCGAGGTCCTCGACGGCCCGGCGATCCTCGCGGCGGTGACGATCGGCCCGGCGAGCGGCGGAGGCTTCTACCTGACGCCCGACGCGAAGCCTGACGATGGCCTTTTCGACGTCTGCCGGCTGGGCGACTTCAGCAAGCTCGAGGCGTTGCGGCACCTCCCGAAAGCGCTGGACGGATCACACGTCCGCCTCGCCAAGACGACGATCCGGCGCGGCCGGTCGGTGACGCTCAGCTCCGACCGGCCCCTGACGGCGCACGTCGATGGCAACTTCGTCACCGGCGTCGCACACGAAACGCCGCTCCGTTTCCGGATGCACGCAGGAGCACTCGACGTCATCGGGAGGTGGTGAGGCGAGGAAGAAAGAATGGTGCCCAAGGCCGGAATTGAACCGGCGACACCGCGCTTTTCAGGCGCGTGCTCTACCAACTGAGCTACCTGGGCACGGCCGCAGGGTCTGTCAACGAGCCGAGCGGCACGCTCATTGCGAAACCGCCTCTTTGCGCAGTCTGGCGTTATAAATGGCGCCGCCCCCGGGTGTCAAACGAAAGGGAATGAGTGCTTCTTCACGTGATCCTCACCACGCTTCTTGCCGTTCCCGCAGCCACGGCGGAACGTACGCCGGCCCCCCCGACGCCGATGGCCGTCCCCGGACCCGCAGGCCTCCAGGTTCCGTGGACATCGACCTGGGACGAGGCCGTCGCGGCCGCCCGAAAGATCCCCGACGGGAGGATCCTCATCTACTTCAGCGGAAAAGACTGTGGCCCCTGCGAGAGGATGGAAGCCCTCGTCGTTCCGTCCACGTCGTTTTTCGCCTTCACGCGGGACAAGGTCCCGCTCCGTCTGACACTCGACAGCCCCGAGGGGAAGAGGCTCGCCGCCAGGCTTCGCCTCCGCGAGATCCCGGCATGGGTCGTCGTGACGCCCGAGCTCGTCGTCACGGGCCGCCAGGAGGGATCGACGACTCAGATGGGGTGGGTGGAAGCTTTCGTCGAGGCGGAGAGGGGATGGGCTCTCTACAAGAAGCTCCTCGCCGCGGAGAAGGCCGACCCCTCCGACCTGAAGCTCGTCTTCGAGGTGGCGCGGGAAAGCTTTCTGCGGGAGGGCGACAGCTTTGCCGAGCCTCGTTTCCTTCGGCTCGCGAGCGACCCGCGGACGCCGCCCGGCCTTCGGGAGCAGTCGCTGGCCTATCTCGCGTCGATCCAGCTCGACGCGGGCCGCCCGGATGACGCCCGGGTGACGCTCGACCGGCTCCTCGCGATCGTCAAGGACCCCGTCCTGAAGCAGCGCGCCGAGCTCCGGCGCGCGGAGGTCGAGATCGCCGTGGGGCGGAAAGACCTCGCCATCGGGCGGCTCGAGGCCTTTCAGAAGGAGTGGCCCGGCTCCCCCCTCGTCCCCGACGCCGCCAGGCTCCTCGAGGCGCTGAAAGCGGGCACTGCCGGCACCACGGAGAGACGCCGGTGAGGAGAGCGGCACGGCTCGCGTCGCTCCTGCTCGCGGCCGGATGGCTCGCTCCCGGCGCTTCGGCGGCAGAGACCCCGTCTCCCGAATCTATCCTGACCGCCTCCCTCGCGGCCGACGCCGATCGCCTCGTCGCCGGAACGACGTTTCGGCTCGTCGTCGTGGCCGATATCCGCCCCGGCTGGCACGTCAACAGCCACACGCCGCACGAGGACTACCTGATCCCGACCGTCGTCTCGCTCGCTCCCGTCCCGGGAATCAGCGTGGGTCCCCCGTCGTACCCCGCGGAGAAGGAGCGGAAGTTCGCTTTCTCGGACAAGCCGCTCGCGGTCTACGAGGGGAGGAATCTCTTCAGGTTCGACGGCGTCGTGGACGCCGCGGCCGCTCCGGGGCAGAGGACGCTCGTCGCCACGGTCGATTTCCAGCCGTGCAACGACGAGCAGTGTCTCCCGCCGGCGCACGCCGTCGCAAAGCTGGCCATCGACGTGGCCCCTCCCGGCACACGGGCACATTCCGCGGGCGCGGCCTTCTTCGGGCCGTCGGAGTCCGGGCCGAAGGGAGTCCCCCCCCGAGGGGAGGGCGGCGCAACCCTCTTCGCCGGGAAGAGCCTTCCGCTGATCCTCGGCCTCGTTTTTCTCTCCGGCCTCGCCCTGAACCTGACCCCTTGCGTCTATCCGCTCATCCCCATCACCGTCGGATTTTTCGCACGCCAGACGGCCGGGAAGGCGTCGCGAACCTTCGGGCTGGCCCTCGCCTACGTCCTCGGCATGAGCGTCACCTACTCGGCTCTCGGCGTCTTCGCGGCGCTGTCCGGGTCGCTCTTCGGAGCGTGGCTCCAGAAGCCGGCGGTCCTCGGTGGGATCGCCCTTCTGATCGTCGCCCTCGCCCTCTCGATGTTCGGGCTGTTCGAGATCCGCGCACCGCACGTCCTCACCGACCGGACGGGATCGAAAGGGGGCGCCCTCGGAGCCGTGACGATGGGCCTTCTGGTCGGCTTCGTCGCCGCTCCCTGTATCGGGCCCTTCGTTCTTTCGCTCCTGACGTACGTCGCGGCGAAGGGCTCGGTCGCGACCGGCTTTGGCCTCTTCTTCACGCTGGCGATGGGGCTCGGCCTCCCCTACCTCGTCCTCGGGACGGTCTCCGGCAGCCTCGCGAAGCTCCCGCGGTCCGGGGAGTGGATGGAGGCGGTCCGCCGCGTCT
>JBLMYG010000242.1:0-3735 GCA_050258155.1 Acidithiobacillales bacterium | reverse complement strand
CCGGCACGTCGGGGCGGGCGATGAAGCTGTTCACCGTGACCTTCGTCCGTGTGGCGGACTCGCGCCTCACGAAGACGTTGAAGAGGTATGTGGCCTGGCTCGTCCCGGGGCCGGGTGGTTGGGCGTAACAGTCCACCCAATCCCGCGGTATCTTGATCCATTGCAGCGTCATGAGGCCGGAATCCCGCGAGATCTTGTCGATGGGCAGGACGAGGTCGGCCGCCGCATCCGTGACAGCTGTCCACGTATGGTCGAAATCGGCCGCAAACGTCCGGGAGTTGTCGAAGTCGTGCCTGATGGCCCGATGCGTCGAGCACGCAGGCAGGAGGAGAGAACTCGCAAGAAGAGCCAGGGCGGACAAGCTGCGTTTCGCCATGATGAGTCTTCCCTTTCAATCGGCCGGGTTCATCCTCTGAGGCTCAAAGCGCGCAAGGTGCGGACCATCCGCTCGAAGAAAGAGGAAAAGTTTGGCTCGGTGCGCTCGCCACTCCGACTCTGGAAATCGTACTGGATCTGCAGGGTCAGGGCGTTGCCGCCCTGGTGGCCGCCCCGGACGGCATTGAAGCCGTATCCGTAGGTGAGCGTCACCTTCCAGGATTTCGAGAGTGACAGATAGGTGACGGCGGCCCCCACGCCGGTATTCCAGGCACTGGGCTGCTCCAGTCCCGGCGTGCTGAAGATCTTTCCCGTGCTCCCCCCTGCCGTGAGAAACCAGCGCCGCGCCGGCTCGAGCGGCGTGGAATACGTCGCGCCGAGGAGGACGAGACTTCGCGCGCTCAGCTCCTCAGTGAAGTATCCCGGCAGGACGAGGGGAAACTCCGAAGCGAGCGTGAAGACGCCGCCCACGCGGTAGGCGCTGAACCGGTCCGGATGGACGGAGCCGCCGGCGATCACTCCGAAAGTCAAGCGCTGTCGGGAGTCCGGCAGCGTGTAGACGATCAGACCGCGGCCCCAGAAGCGGTGTACCACGCGTTCCACTCGCCGGTCGCCATCGAACCCGTACTCTCCGGGCTTGAAACGGTACTGACCCTCGTACCAGGCCGAGAGCTCCATCGCCGCAGCCGGCTCGAGCCGGGGTTCCTGTCCTCCGAAGCGGACCCCGGCCCGCAGAGTGGCCACGGGCTGATTCGGGGGAAGGGCGAAGTCCTCCGGGTTGTCACTGCGGCGCACGTACGCGGCGTACGAGAAGTCGCCGCGCAGCATTCCATTGAGGGGTATCAGCGCTCCGGGGTTGAAGAGGTGATAGAGACTGAGTGAGGCAGCCCCCCCATGGCCGGTGAAGGACTGGTCGCGCAGCCATTCGCCGCGGCGGATCTCCTCGTAGCTGTACGCGAAGCCCCCTCCGGAGAGGCCGACGGCGAGATCCGTGCTGGGCCCGAAGACTCCCCTGATCCCGAGCTCACCGTCCATGTAGACCGGCGCCACGACGAGGCGAAGCGCGAGGTTCGGCCGGAGAAACTCCGGACGGTTCAGATAATAGTAGCCGTACGCGGCCACGGGCGGGCTGCCGCCGAGCGGCCGGTCGTAACCCGCCTCGACGAGGTCCCGGCGAACGGAGTCGATCTGGGCCCGGGCCGCGGGCGCCAGAAAGACGGAGGCGAGAACGGCAGCGATGCCGAACAGCGGCCGTCTCGTGGTTCTTTCCCTGAACATGCGCGCCGCTCTCATGGCAAGAATATGCCAGCCGGGGTGCTGACTCGTGGGAGGAGATCAGCCGCGCCGAGGGCTGATTCGCGAGATACGACGCGGTGCCGGCTCGGCTGAAGACGGCGCCCACGGGAGTCCGGGGCGTCGCCGTGGACGTCGATCCCCGAAGCATTCGAAAACGACGAGAGGCGGGGTTGGCCGCCTCTCTCTCGCCCACGGGAACCTGGAGGGGTTACGCGACCTTGCGGCCGCCGATCTGCTTCGGGCCGCCAGCGCCGATCGGGATCGTCTTCGACTTCGCCTCGTCCCTCTTCCGCAACGAGATGTGGAGGATGCCGTCGGTCAGGTTCGCCTGAACCTTCTCCGCGTCCACGTTGCTCGGCAGCGTGAAGCCCCGGACGAACTTGCCGTACGACCGCTCCACCCGATGGTAGTTCTTCTCTTTCGTCTCCGACTCGAACTTCCTCTCGCCTTCGAGGGTCAGAACGCCGTTCTCGACTCTCAAGGTGAGGTCCTCGTTCTTGAAGCCGGGGAGCTCGACGGTGAAGTCCAGGGCCTCGGGCGTCTCGGCGATGTCGACCGGAGGAGCCCACGCCGCCGCGGCCTCTTCCTCTCGGCCCGGGCTGCCGAAGCCCTCACTGAAGAACCGGCTCATCTGGTTCTGGAGGCTCTGCGGATCGCGGAAAGGTCTATCCCATCTGACTATCATGACTTTGCCTTCTGAAGACTTTCGATGTCTTCCGGGCGGACTGATCCTTTATTAGAGATCTTAGCCGTCACATGTAAATATAGGACGTTAGTCGAGAATTGTCAAATCTTTATTTATGGCGGGCCATGAATCGGTCGGGACAGCTGACCGGATGCGGAACGCTGCGGCTCAGGGGGCCGTCTGGGCCTGCACGGAGAGGCCGATCAGCCACTGCGCGAGAAAGTACGTCGAGAGGACGGCGGCCCGGGAGAAGCGGAAGGATGCCCGGAACCGGTCCCACGCCAGGAGCGCATCGGAGACGACGAACAGCGCCGCTCCGGCGGCGGCGAGCAGCGAAGAGACGCCGTGGATTCGAAGCGCGCGGCCCGTCGCCTGGGCCGCCATCGTGAGGATCACCGCGACGTAGAGGACGACCGGGACGCGAAGGCGGCCTGGAACGCCCGACCAGAGAAGACGGAGGAGGAGCAGCCCGAGCGCGCCGAAGGCGACCGTCGCAGCGGGTTCGGCGACGAACCCTGTCCCCGACGTGAAGGCGGCGATGTAGCAGACGTGCGCGCCGAGAAAGCTCGCGAGTCCCTCGCGGAAACGGTCCGTCGGCAGCATGAGGAAGACGTCGCCCGCCAGGGAAAAGACCAGTCCGAGGGCGACCGCTCCTGCGTAACGGCCTGCGGCGCCGCTCGACGGCCGGAGGGCGATTGCGAGGATGAGGAGGGTCGTCAGCGGCTTGAAGACGTAGACGAGGGTCCGGCGTGGCCCGGCAGTGTGGCCGCGCACGGCGAGGGCCGCCGACGCGGCCGCTGCGGCGCTCAGCACGGCGAGATACGTCACCGGGCAGAGCTTATTATCCCGGCGGATGTTCGCCATGCGACCCGTCGGGCGCGTCACGAGCCCGTTCAAGGAGCCCCGCGAGATCCCGAAGGGATGCGGCGCGAAGCACGAGGCGGAGGGCGTCCTCGAAATCCTGCCGGAGCTCGAGCCGGGACTCACCGACATCGAGGGCTTCTCCCACCTCTTCGTCATCTGGCTCTTCGATCGCTCGGAAGGATCGGAGCTGCTCGGCACGCCTCCGAGCGACGACCGTCCGCACGGCGTTTTCGCGACGCGATCTCCGAAGCGTCCGAATCCGATCGGCCTGACCGTCGTCGAGCTCCTCCGCCGGGACGGCCCGCGGCTGCACGTCCGGGGCGTGGACATGCTCGACGGCACGCCGATCCTCGACATCAAGCCCTACCTGTCGAGTGTCCCTCCGGAGAAACTGCGGCGGGGCTGGCTGGCGGAGGCGGAGGCGCGAAACAGGAGGTCTTCATGAAGGTGACGGTCGACCGCTCTCACAGCCGCCGTGCAGCCCGTCTTCGCACGGTCCCCCTGATCGTCGCTGC
>JBLMYG010000241.1:0-4625 GCA_050258155.1 Acidithiobacillales bacterium | reverse complement strand
TCAGATACGGATCTTCGGGACTGCCAGGGCTTATCGAATCGGCCGGACAGCCCTGGCCGACGTAGGCAACGTCGCCGGTCACCCCGGCGCCGACCGGCGCCCAGTCCACGGTGGCCGTGTTTGGATACGAGCCGGCAATCGACGGCGGGGAGTTGATGATCAGCGGATACGCCTTGGCCGACGGGACCTGCGTCTGCGCGACGCTGATGACCTCCGGGGCGGTGGACGGCGAGCTGACGATATACGGCCGGTCGCCGGCGTTCCCGGCGGCGGCGACGACGACGACACCGAACTGCGATGCGATCGACGAGGCCTCGCTCAGGTCGTCCTCGAACTGCCCGTAATTCGATCCCAGCGACATGTTGACGACGTCGACGGCATCCGAGATGTCGCCGTCACCGTTCGGGTCGAGCGCGAACTCCATCCCCTGAAGCAGCGCGATGCCGCTGCAGGCCGTCGAGACCGAGCTGCAGACCTTGACGGCGTAGAGCTCCGTGCCGGGTGCAACGCCGACGTGCCCGACGTTCTTGCCACCGATGATGTCGGCGACGTGGGTGCCGTGGCTTCCGTCGACGCCGGGAAAGACTCCCGCCACCGGCGCGCCGATCGGATTCGGGTCCGGCGCGAGCGGCCCGTTGGGCCAGGCTTCGCCGACGAAGTCATACCCGCCGATGACCTTGTCCGTCGGGTAGACGCAGGGGGGCGGAGGCAGCTCCTTGTTGATCGGGTCGCTCGGGCTGGCGCCGTAACAATCCGTGTAAGCGGCGAGCGTACCCGGTCCGCCCAGGTTGTAGTGTGTGTAGTCGATGCCGGAGTCGAGCACGGCGACCCTCGTGCCCGTCCCGTCGACACCTGCGGCCTGCAGGGCAGCGGCGCCGATGTACGGCACCGTTTCGCTGAGAGCTTCTTGGTAATTGATGACCGGCCGCACCGTCGTCACCCCCGGCAGCTGCGCGATCTCGGCCAGGCGCTTCGCGTCGACCTGAACGATCACGGCGTTATGGGCCTTCGAGAGGCTTGCGAGTTCGGTCCCGCCCATCGCCCTGACTTGCGCCATCACGGCATCCTGCCGGGATTTCAGCTGCGCGAGATAGGCGCGCTGCTGAGCCCGGTTCCAGGTGATGCCGGTGCGCTTGGCGTTCGGGCCGATCGCCTTTGCCAGCGGTGGATCGGACAGACCGACGATGACCTGGACAAGCCCTTTGGCCTGGCCTGCCGGCACGGCTTTGACCGGCGTCGCGGAAAACGAGAGCGAGGACGCATCGACAGGGACCGGTGTCTGGGCGAGGGCGAGCGATGCGGATAACGCGGCGCCGCCGAGCAGAGCGGCCGTGCTGCTCATCAACCGTGCCATGGAAACCGGGAGTTGCCCTCGAGCCGTGGAGGTGTCCTGAATGGACCGTTTCTTCATCATGATGGTCGTTCTCCTTAAGAGGCGAATTTCCGCGGGATGGGCGGGACGAACTTTCGCAACGAGCCAGCGCGCGATCCGCCGCGCGCTGCCGATGCCTCCGTGAGCAGGGAAGTCGGGTCATGTGAGCTGACGCTGGACGCGGGGTTCTGGCTTTGAGGCAGCCTCCTCCGAGATCGTAGGTCGGTCGCGGGGGGTGACTGTATCACCGCTCTCGAAGCATTCGGTCAGAAGTGTTCCCGGAGGCAAATGACTCACAATCCCACCACCTTTGACCCCGCGAGCGGCCTTCCTCGAGTACCGGGTGGCCCGCCCGAGGCGCATACTCGAAGAAAGGAAGAGCCCCGTTTCTCCGCAGCGGAGGTTGCAGTCCGGCGATGCCCCTCGGGCACGGATCGCGCATCGGACCATTCGAAATCCTCGCCCCGCTGGGCCGGGGCGGGATGGGAGAAGTCTTCAGGGCGCGCGACACGAGGCTCCGGCGCGAGGTGGCGATCAAGTCCCTGCCCGAGGCCTATCTGCGCGACGCGGAGCGACGGGCGCGCTTCGAACGCGAAGCCCGGCTTCTCGGCTCGCTGAACCACGCCAACATAGCGACCCTTTACGGCCTCGAGGAAGTTGAGGGCGCCGTCTACCTCGTTCTGGAGCTGATCGAGGGGGAAGGACTCGAGCAGAAGCTGGCCGGAGGGGCGCTTGGGTTCGACGAGGCGCTGGGCGTCACCTCCCAGATCGCGGCCGGCCTCGAGGCGGCGCACGGAGTCGGGATCATCCACCGCGACCTGAAGCCGTCGAACGTCAAGGTGCGATCGGACGGCACGGTGAAAGTCCTCGACTTCGGGCTCGCCCGGATCGCTGGCGATCCGGCCGCTTCTGACGCCACCGGCGCGCCGACGATCACCTCCGGCGGGACGGGAACCGGCATTGTCCTCGGGACCGCGGCCTTCATGAGCCCCGAGCAGGCGCGGGGGAAGCCTCTCGACAAAAGGTCCGACGTCTTCTCGTTCGGCTGCCTCCTCTACGAGTGCCTGACAGGGCAGAAAGCCTTTCCGGGCCAGACGATCTCCGACACGATGGCGGCCGTCCTGACCGCCGAGCCAGACTGGACCGCACCCGGGGCCCACTCTCCGCCGCGCCTCAACGCCCTCCTCCGGCGCTGTCTCCAGAAGGACCCGGCGCGCCGCCTGCGCGACATCGGCGACGCCCGGCTGGAGATCGAGGAGATCCGCGCCGAGGGGAGCGGCGCCCGGGCGCCCGCCGCGTTCCCGACCGAGGCGGTCCCCGCTGGGCTGCGCCGCGCGCCGGTCGTCTGGGGGCTTGCGGGGTTCCTCGCCGGAGCGCTTCTCGTCTCCGGCGGCGTCGCGATCCTCGGGCGCGGAGGCCGGGGGCCCGCAAGCCAGCCGATCCGGGCCGTCCTGAAGCTCCCCGAGGATCTTCAGCCCCGGTTCGGTTTTCAGCCGAACGTCGTCCTCTCGCCCGACGGATCGACGGTCGTCTACTACGCGAGAAGCGAGAAGGGCCTCCGGGGCTTCTTCCGGAAGCGGCTCGCGGGCGGAGATCCGGAGCCGATCCCGGGGACGCAGGGAGGGCAGTCTCCGTTCTTCTCTCCCGACGGCGAATGGCTCGGCTTCACCACGGCGAGCGAGCTGACGAAGGTGGCGCTCTCCGGAGGAGAGCCGATCCGGGTCGTCGAGCTGCCTCCGGTCTCCTGCGGGGCGACGTGGTTGTCGGACGGCTCCATCGTCGTGGCCCGGACCAACAACCAGGGTCTCTACCGCGTCGCTTCCGCCGGCGGGGCGCTCGAGCTGCTCGCCCCGCTCGACACGAGCCGCGGGGAGCACGCCCTTCTCTGGCCGCAGGCGCTCCCGGACGGCCGGGGTCTCCTCGTCACGATCGTCCGGGGCGAGGACTTTCAGGACCTTTCGAGCGCCGAAGCGGCGGTGATCGATCCCGTCAGCGGAAAGCGACACATCCTGATGGAGCGGAGCACTTTTTCGCGCTTCGTCCCGCCCGGCTGGCTCGTATTCGTCCGCGGCGGGGCGGTCTTCGCGGTCCGCTTCGACCTCCGCTCTCTCCGCGTCGAGGGGACGCCCGTCGCCCTGGCGGAGCCGATCTCCGTCGGCGGTTCGGTCGGCACGGCGAGCTTCGACGTGACCCCGGACGGGACGCTCGTCTACGCCTCAGGACCTCGCATCGAAGAGCGGATAACGGCCGTCGTTCTCCTCGACCGCGCGGGCCGCGAGACCCCCCTTCCCCTCGCTCCGGGCGAGTACGACTCGCCCACCTTCTCGCCCGACGGCCGCAGGATCGTCCTGCAGAAGATGGTCGGCATCTCGGGCAAGCTCCACGTCTTCGACCGGGAGCGAGGCGTTCTCTCGCCGATCGCGACCGAGCCGGGGCGCTTTCTCTCCCCCGTCTGGTCACCCGACGGGCGCGAGGTGGCCTTCTCGCATCTGATGTCCGGGGACCCGCGCGCCGCCATACGCGCCGCCGACGGAAGCGGAAGAATCCGGACGCTCCCGACGACCGGAGAGGACGCGGAGTTTCCGAACGCCATCTCGCCGGACGGCCTGCTTCTCTACACCGTCTCGTACAACAAGGACCGCGGCGGGACCAGGAGGCGGGAGACGAGCGACCTCTGGATCGTTCCGCTCGACGGGTCAAGCTCGCCGCGCCCGTGGTTCGAAAGTCCGGCGACCGAGTCCTCGGCATCGCTCTCGCCCGACGGCCGGTGGGCGGCGTACGTCTCGGACGAGACGGGCCGAAGCGAGGTCTACGTCCGCTCCTTTCCCGATGCAGGGTCGAAGCTGAAGATCTCGCAGGAGGGGGGGATCGAGCCCGTCTGGACGCGAAGCGGCCGGGAGATCGTCTTTCGCGACAAACAGCGCATCCTCGCGGTGGAGTTCCGCTCCGGACCCGTGCCCGCGGCGGGAGCGGCGAGGGTTCTTTTCTCGGCTTCTCTCTACTCGGGCGGCGGCCGGAGTGACGAACCGCGCAACTATGACGTTACCCCTCGAGGAGACGAATTCGTGGCGATCCGGGTGGAGACGGCCGCGGCACCCGAGCTCAGGCTCGGCCTCGTGACCCACTGGACGTCCACTCTGGGTCTTCCCGCCGCAAAATGAAGCCGGCATGCCGGAGACCCCGGGAACCACGCGCCGCATCCTCGACGTCGACATGGACGCCTTCTACGCGTCCTTGGAGCAGCGCGACGACC
>JBLMYG010000240.1:0-9443 GCA_050258155.1 Acidithiobacillales bacterium | reverse complement strand
TCGAGGGCGGAGCCTTTGCGCTCCCCTTTCTCCTGGCCGGCGCCTGCCTGGCTTCGGCTTACGTCTGGATCGGCGCGCGGCCTTCCCTCACCTACGCCTTCGAGCTGGGCGGAGGGGCCGCTGGCGTCGCGGCGGCACTCTTCCTTCTCCCGCGGGTCGGGGACGTCAACACAGGGCTCGTCGCAGCGGCGCTCGCGGCTCTCGCCGCGCTCCCGATCTCGAAGGGCTTTTCCCGCGCCACGCCCGCCCTTCTGGCGGCCGCCCCTGCCGCTCTCCTCTGCCTGAACCTCTCGGTGCCCGGAGGTCTCCTCGTCGTCGACCCGTACGCCGTCGTGACGTTCGAGCCGCACCTCGTCTGGCAGACCGGGCCCCATCACGGCCGCGTCGTCGAGACGGCCTACGACGACTTCGTCCGGACCGACCTCGTCGAGACCGACGAGCCGTGGGTCCGCTATATCTACACCGACCGGATGTACACGGCGCGCGTGGTCCACTGGGACGGCCTCTCCCCGCGGTTCGACGACCCGGAGCCGGAGCGGCTCGTGGCTCTGAAGGCGCTGCCGCTGCGCAACGGGCACCCTCACAAGGTGCTGATTCTCGGGTCGGGCGGCGGTCTCGACGTGGATCTGGCGCTTCAGGGAGGCGCCACGGACGTCACCGCCATCGAGATCAGCGGGGCCGCCATCCGCTTCACCCGCGCCCTCTCGGGCTTCTCCGGACGGGTTTACGACCGGAGCGAGGTCCACGTCGTCAAGGAGGACGCGCGGCGCTTCCTGCGCGACGCCACCGAGCGGTACGACCTCATCGAGCTTTCGCTCCTCGAGAACGACCCGTCGCTCGGCCGGAGCCTCGTGGCCCGACAGAACTGGATCTTCACGGTCGAGGGGATCGAGGCTTATCTCTCCCACCTCAACACCCAGGGCGACCTGGTCGTCATCCAGAACACCCCCGACCTGGCGGACAAGACGGTGGCCACGACGCTGGCAGCCTTCCGGCGTCTCGGGGTGCCGGAGACCGACGCCATGAAGCACCTCGTCGTCCTGAGCTCGGGCGCCTCGGACGAGAACCCCTTTTCCGACCTCGTCCTCATCGACAAGACAGCCATCGAGCCGGCGTTTCTCGAGGGGCTGCTGGAGGGGCGTGGCAGGGACATCGTCGTTCGCTTCGCTCCCGGTGGCCCGGCTGTCGAGCCGTACCGGAGCCTGGCGAGCGGGAAGACGACGCTGGAGTCATGGGTGGCCACGAGCGGCCTGAACCTGGCGCCGGCCACCGATGACTCGCCGTTCTTCTTCAGCCTAGAACGAAGCGCCGGAGCCGGCTACCTCCGCCTCGGAGGAGCGTGTCTCGCCGGCCTGGCCCTCCTCGCCGGGGCCGATACGATCCGCCGCGGGTCGGCATCCGGCTGGCTCCCCCTGCCGGGCTGGGGAGCCGGCGCCCTTCTCGGGCTCGGCTTCATCTTCCTTCAAGCCGGCCTCATCAGTCGGGCCGAATTTCTTCTCGGAAACACGACGCTCGCGGTTGCCCTGGGTGTCGGCGGGATGTTCGTCTTTGGAAGCCTCGGCGCCCTTCTGGCCGTGACCGCCACAGGAGGAAACGCCTCGTCCCGGCTCGCCCTCTTCGCGGTCATGACGGCCGCCGCGCTCGCGGCGGCAGCAGCTCTCTGGAACGAGGTCTCCGGCAGGGCCGCCGGGAGGGAAGAGGTCGCCCTTCTGCTCTCGCTCGCCGCCCTCTTCGCCCCCCCGACGATCGCGGCAGGGGCCTGCTTTCCCGCAGTGATCGAGCGCTGGGCCGGCCCCGGCCAGCGGGCGGCCGCGGCCGTCTACGCCGCCGACGGTCTCGGTTCGGTTGCCGGGGGCGCGCTGGCGGCTGTCGTCGCGCTCCGTTTCGGCATCCCGTCGCTCTTCCTCGCGGCGGCCGGCTGCTACGTCCTCTGTGCGGCTCTGGCGCTCGTCGGCGTCACGCCCGCACGACCCCCAGGCCCGGCCCCGGCGGCTCCTGCCAACGGCCCTCCCGTATCGTCAGCCCCTTGAACGGATCGCTGGCGATCAGGAGGTTGCCGTCGAGGTCGAGCCAGTCGAAGAGGGGCGCCACCGCCACACCCGCCGCGATGCCCAACGACGACTCGATCATGCAGCCGAGCATCAGCTTGAAGCCGAGGGCCCGGCCGATCGCCGCCATCTCGTAGGTGCGCGTGATGCCGCCGCACTTGGCGAGCTTCACGTTGATCCCGTCGAAAAGACCGACGAGCGCGGGGATGTCACGCGGGTGGAGAACCGACTCGTCGGCCACGAGGGGAAGCGGCGTTGCGGCCTTGACCGCCTTCATCAGGGAGTTCTTCGAGGCGGGGAGCGGTTGCTCGACGAATTCGATCCCCATCGTCGTGAGCCACCTGATCCGGGCGATCGCCTCCTCTGCGGTCTGCCACCCCTCGTTGGCGTCGACGCGGATCGGTTTGTCCGTGACGGCGCGGACGGCCCGAACGTTCGCTTCGTCGCCCGGGAGCCCGACCTTCACCTTGAGCGAGGGGTACTTCTCCCCTTCCTTCACCTTCTTCTGCATCATCTCGGGGGTGTCGATGCCGATGGTGAACGTCGTCACGGCCATCCGGTCCGTCGGCATTCCCAGGAGGCGGTGAACGGGCGCCCCGAGCTTCTTCCCCTTCCAGTCCCAGAGAGACATGTCGAGCGCCGCGACGATCTGCGAGTCGCCGCCGGCCTCCTTCTCGGCGCGCTCGATCCAGGTGAGGTGCTCCCACGGTGAGAGCCCTTCGACGGCACCCTTCACTCGGGCGAAAGCCGCCTCGCCCGACTCCCAGCTCTGGCCGTACCGGACGTTGGCAGCCGCCTCGCCGAAGCCGGTGACGCCGTCGGCCGCCAGCGTCAGAAGGCCGTTTTTCTTCTCGGCGGACGAGCCGCGGGAGATGGTCCAGGTATGCGTCAGCTTCAGCTCCAGCGGCGTCAGCGACAGGGCGGGCTTCCCCGAGGCGGGCGCTGTCGCGGCGGCCTGGGAGCAGAGCGCGGCTTCAGGGAAAAAGGACCCGGCGGCGAGGGCCGCGGAGCCTGCCAGAAGGCGGCGGCGGGAAAGGTCAATCGCCACCTCCCGATTATCGCCCTCCGCTCCGGAGTACCATTTCGCCACCATGTCCCCGCTCCTTTCCCTCGACGACCCGGTGAACCTGCGCCGTTTCATCCGCTCGCTGCACGAGGGGATCTACGTCTCGACGCCCGACGGACGGGTCCTCGAGGGGAACCCCGCCTTCCTCGAGATGTTCGGCGTGTCTTCGCTCGAGGAGCTCGGGCGCGTGCCAGAGCTCCTCGTCGATCCCGTCGCGCGGGAGCGCGAGCTTTCCCTTCTGGTCCGCGAAGGCGCCGTCCGGGACTACGAGCTCCAGATCCGGCGCAAGGACGGCGAGATCCGGACGGTCATCGACACCTGCATGATCTGCGCTCACCCGGCCACCGGCGAGACGGTCTACCACGGCATCCTGATCGACATCACCGAACGGAAGCGGCTGGAGGAGCAGCTTCGCGACCAGATCCTTCGCGATCCTCTGACCGGCTGCTTCAACAGGCGATTCCTCGCCCAGTTCGCCTCCGCCCACGACCCGCTCGGGGGAACGTGGGGCTGCATCATGGCCGACATCGATGGCTTCAAGCTCCACAACGACCGGCACGGCCACGCGGCCGGGGATGCGGTCCTGACGCGGCTGGCGCGTTTCCTGATGCGCGAGACGCGTACCGAGGAGGTCGTCGTCCGGATGGGAGGGGACGAGTTCCTCGTGATCCTCCCCGGAGCTGACGATGCGGCCACGGAGAAGGTCGCGGCCCGTCTCCGGGAGCAGGCCGAGGCCGAGCGGCTCGTCCCGTTCTCGATGGGCTGGGCGACGCGGCAGGATCACGAGCCCCTGGAGCGGACGGTCATGCGCGCCGACCGCCGGATGATCACGGTCAAGGCCGAGTCCTCCAGCCCGATCCGCCAGGCCCGGAAGACAGACTGATCGGCCGCCCCCGGGCGCGCGAGAATCCCCCCATGCGCCGTCGTGTCCGCTTCGCCGCTCTCGCTCTCCTGCTCGCTCCCGCGCTCCTGTCGGACCTCTCACGGGGGGCGACGGGGAACGCGCCTGTCTCGCCCGCCGTCGTCGCCGCGGGGACAGAGAACCTTTACGTCCGCCCCGACGAGACCGGCCCGGTCGAATCGCAGGTCATCCTCGGCGAGCGCGTCGAGGTCCTGGAGGGGACGGCGGGCTTCGCGAGGGTCCGGACCCGGGACGGCACCGTCGCCTGGATTCCCGAGCGCTCGCTCCGCCGGAGCGATGTCTCCCCCGCCGCCCGCGCGAAGGTCGCACGCGTCACGTCGAATTTCGCCCACGTCTACTCGTCTCCGTCCTTCACGAAAGCGCGTCCGCTCCTCAGCGCGCCGCTTGGGGCCACGATGCGTTTTTCGGAACTCCTGGAAGGTCACGGAGGCGATTCCTATCCGTGGGTCCGCGTCGCTCTGCCGGACGGGCGCGAAGGGTTCGTGGCCGCCCGCGACGTCGCCCTCTTACCCTTCGATGAAAATCCTCCCCTTCAGTCCCCGTCGTCCTGGGTTTCCTTCGGCGAGCGCTTCCTCGGCGCGCCGTACACCTGGGGCGGAACGACGCCGGCCGGCTTCGACTGCTCGGGGCTGGTCCAGCTCGTCTTCAGGAGCCACGGCGTCCTCCTGAAGCGAGACAGCTTCGAGCAGGCGTTTCAGGAACCGCAGCTCGTCCCCGTTTCGCCCGACGCGCTTCTGCCCGGTGACCTCCTCTTCTTCGGCACCGCCGACAAGATCGACCACGAGGCGATCTGGATCGGCAACGGCACCGTCCTCGAGTCGACGCGCCACGGAGTCCCGGGGGTGAAGGTGACTCCCCTTAACGCTCCCTACCTCCGCCCTCTCCTCCGGTACGCACGCCGGCTCGCCCTCCTCCCCGAGGCGCCGAAGCCGGGGCGGCCGGATCCGACGAAGGTGGCCGCCCTGAGGGCGAAGCTGGAGGAGATCGCAGCCGCGTCCGGCGCCCGGTTCGGCATCGTCTTCAAGGACCTTTCGACAGGCGAGAGCGTCCGGATCGGCGCAGACCGAGTGATGCATGCCGCCAGCACGATGAAGACCCCGGTGATGCTGGAGATCCTCCGCCGGGTCGACGCGGGGACGATGAAGCTCACCGACGAGCTCCCCGTCAGGAACGAGTTCCGCTCCGCCGTCGACGGGTCGAGCTTCTCTATCGGCCTCGACCCGGAGACCGACGGCCCGACGATGGCTCATCTCGGGAAGAGCGCCCCGGTCGGGTTCCTCGTGAAGGAGATGATCGACCGTTCCTCGAATCTCGCGGCCAACGTCCTCCTGTCTCACGCCACCCCTGAGGCGGTCCAGGCGTTCACCGACTGCCTTGGCGCCCCGACCGTGAAGGTCCGGAGGTGCCTGGAGGACATCAAGGCCTTCGACAAGGGGCTGAACAACGAGACCGACGCGGCCGGCATGGCGACCGTGATGGAAGCGGCCGTCCGGACGCCGCTCCTCTCTCCGGCGGCGCGGGCGATGGCGTGGGAGATCCTGACGGCCCAGACGTTCAATGACCAGATTCCGGCCGGTCTTCACCCGCAGTCGGGCGCCGTCGTGGGGCACAAGACGGGGTCGATCTCGACGGTCCAGCACGACGCGGCCGTGGTCCGCCTCCCCGACGGCCGCGAGTACGTCCTCGTTCTCCTCGCGAACGACTTCGGCACGAGCGAGGAGGGCCGGGAAAAGGTCAAGGAGGCCTCGAGAAGGATGTCACGCGCCGTCTGGGAGGAGATGATCGCCCCCTGATGGCTCCTATTCGATCGTCGTCCCCTTACGAGCCTCGCTGATCCGGACGGGAGCGACCCCAAGCCAGTCCGTCATGCCGCGCGACTGTGACGCCAGCTTTCCGTCGGGGTTGAAGAACATCGTGTCAATCGGCCGCTTGCAGTTCAGCTTCTCCGTCGTCTCTCCCTTCGGGTCGACGTAGAGGGTCTCGGGTGAGGGAGGGACGAGCTTGTTCTCCTGAAGCCACCGGTCGAGAGTCGCGAAGTCCGGGGTGCGGGCGATCAGGACCCATTCGACCCCCGGGTCGGCTTTCATCCTCGTCTGCGCCCCGAAGAGAGCCGAGATCTCCTCGGCTGCCCCCGCGGCCGTCGGCACGAAGAAGTGAATGACCAGGACCTTTCCCGGCCGGCCGACGAGATTCCGCCGGGAGCCGTCGCGCTTCTCGACGAGAAGGTGGCCGCCTGCATCGAGGTTCAGGATGCCGTGGTCGTGGTCGGGGTGCGTCGCAGGGACGAGAGAGGACCGGTAAGCGAGGCCGAGGAGGAGGGCGGCGACCGCAAGGCCGCCCCCCAGAGCGAGTCGTCTCCGGGTGGGTGTCATCGAGCCATTCTAAGCGGCGATCTGCATCAGCGGGGGTCGGGCCGGGGAGGCTGCTCCTCCACCCCCTCGACGACCGCCTCGGTGTCGACGCGAAAGCTCCTGAGGTTCGCAAACTCGAACCGGAACCCCGAGTTGAAGCGGAAGAAAATCGCCGTCTTCCCGACGACGTGGAGGTCCACCCGGCATGGAAACCAGAAGTCGGGAGCGAGGCGGACGGCCCGGTAGTCGACGCCCGCATCCTTGACGTTGGCCGCAAGCCCCCCGACGACCTTCAGATTCCGTGTCAGGTGCGCCTCGAGCGACTGGATCTGGAGGTCTCCGGCGTCGATGACGACCCGGCCCCCCATCGAGGCGAGCGCCCGATCTGCGAGCGTGCGGACCGGGAGCCCCGGCCGCGCCGCAAAGTCGAGGACGTAGACCGGTCGGCCGTCCACCACGTCCTCCCCCACGAACGTTAGCTCGTACCGGGAAAGGAGTTCCGAGAGGCGGCGATCGCCGAGGAAGGGGTCGTCGTCGCCGTCCGAAGCCCCGGGCGGAGCCGAGGCCCGCTTCGCGGCCCGTTCCTCGATCCGGTGGCGCCGCGTCGCGTCCTCCTCGGCGGCCTCACGGATTTCCGCGGGGGAGGCGGGACGACCGTCCACCTCCACGAGCTCGCGCGATCCCTCGCCTCCGTTTTCAGCGGCGAGGACGTAATAGAGGCGGCGGTGGATCTCCTTCGGCCGCCCCTCTTTCGAGTAGGCCGTGCGAATCTCGAAGAGGTCGTATGTGGCCCCGCCCCAACGCCGCTCCACCATGCGCTGGTTTCTCGCGACGCGCCGGGCGATCAGCTCCGGGTCGATGGGAGGCGCTTCTACGGGGCGCGCCGTGCCCGGGGTGAACAGAACGGCACATGTCGCCAGCCACAGGATCCGCCCGCGGATCGCCATCGTTTTCACTATACGGCGGGCGGCCCGGATACGATCTCTCTCGGGAGGGGTCGATGAACGTGGTCGTCACGGGCGGGACCGGATTCCTCGGCCGGCGGCTCGTGGCGCGCCTTCGCGAGGCCGGCCACGAGGTTGTCGTCCTGTCGCGGGGCAGGGCGCCCGCCGCCCTTCCCCCCGGGATCCAGGTGGTTCCGTGGCCTGAGGGAGCCTCCGGTTGGGAGGCCGCGGTGGATGGCGCGGGTGCTGTCGTCAACCTTGCCGGCGAGAGCGTCTCGCAGCGGTGGACCGCCGCCGCCAAGGAAGAGATCGAGAGGAGCCGCGTGGAGGGGACGCGGCGGCTCGTCAAGGCCATTTCGGCCGCGGCGACGAAACCCTCTGTCCTCGTCAACGCCTCGGCCGTCGGTTACTACGGCGCGCGAGGCGACGAGGAACTGACGGAGGACGCCCCCCCGGGCGACGATTTCCTCGCGCAGACATGCCGGAAGTGGGAGGAAGCGGCGGCGGAAGCGGAGGTCATGGGGGTCCGCGTCGTCCGGATCCGGATCGGCCTCGTCCTCGCCGCCGACGGGGGGGCGCTGGCAAAGATGCTTCCGGCGTTCCGGGTCTTCGCGGGCGGGCCGGCCGGACGCGGCGCGCAGTGGATGTCATGGATACATCGCGACGACCTCGTCGAGCTCTTCCTCTTCGCGCTCGAAAGCGCTGCGGCTTCCGGCCCCCTCAATGGCACCGCACCCGCTCCGGTCCGGAACCGGGACTTCGCGTCGGCTCTCGGGAGGGCTCTCCGCCGCCCCGCCCTCGTCCGGGCGCCCGCGCCGGCGCTGAGACTCCTCTTCGGCGAGATGGCGACGATGGTTCTCGAGGGCCAGCGGGCCCTCCCGAGCCGCCCCCTCGCACTCGGCTTCCGCTTCCGGTTCCCGGAGCTCGGCGAGGCCCTTCGCGACGTCGTCGGTGGCTGAGGCCCCGACTACTCCGGGGTGACCGGGCCGAGCGACCGGACCAGTGAGAACGCCGTCTCGTCGCCGTCGAGCACGGGGAGCCGGACGGCCGCCTGCACGTCTTCGACGCTCCCGGAACCGTCGCCGGCCGGGAGCAGGCCGACCGACTGGTGGCGTCCGGACCGCTTGGCGAGAAGGAGCGCCCGGTCCGCGAGTCGCAGGATCTCGTCGTAGGTCACGGCTTCCGGGGCCGCCGGGAGCCAAGGAAAGACAGCCCAGCCGACGGAACAGGTCCGCCAGATCGTCCGCCCCTTTCCGAGGTTCATCGGAACGCGCGAGATCACCGAGAGGATCCGTTCCGAGAGGAGGCGCGCCTGCTGACGGTCTGACTCCCCCGTGACGATCAGGAATTCCTCTCCCCCCCACCTGATCAGCCAGTCGGACTTCCGGACGACGCTCTCCAGCCGAGCCGCGGTCTCGATGAGCACCCCGTCACCGACGTCGTGCCCGTAAAGGTCGTTGATCTCTTTGAAATGGTCGATATCCACGAGGTAGAAGACGAGGTCGCGCCCCTCCGGAGGCAGCCCGCCCCCGGAGGATCTGAAGGCACGGAGCACCTTCGCGACCTCCCGGCTGATTTCGCTCGAGAAGAAGCGACGGTTCCGGAGCCCCGTGAGCGGGTCGGTCAGCGATGCCTCCTGCAGCTCCCGGTTCATCGCCGCCAGCTCGGCGCTCCGTTCCGCCACCGCCGCCTCCAGCCGCTGGCGCTCCGCTTCGAGCGAGCGGGTCCGCCACTGCGTCACCCCGGCAACGACGAGCCCGAAGAGGAGCCCGCCGAGGATCCAGGCCCATCCTTCCTCCCACCAGGGCGGGGCCACGGAGAAGGCGAAGGCCGCAGGCCTCTCACTCGGCACTCCGGCCGCCGAGACCGCCGTGACCTCGAGGCGATACTCCCCCGCAGGGAGGGCCGAATACCTCACCTCCGGGACTTTCGTCTCCACGGGCCGGGCGTCCAGGCCGACGAGGTGGTAAATGTATTTCACGCGTTTCGGTTCGATGAACGTCAGAGCGGCCCAGGAGATCCTGAGGTCTCTTTCGCGGCGCGACAACCGGGCAGGAGCCGTCAGGTCCAGCTTGTGCCCCCCCGCCCATGCCTCGAGGACGACGACGGGAG
>JBLMYG010000239.1:0-19561 GCA_050258155.1 Acidithiobacillales bacterium | reverse complement strand
TCAGCTCGGCGGCCGACGCGGTGTTGATGTTGACGACCTTCTTCGCCGGCTCGGTCTCGGCGGCGGAGGCTCCGCCGGCGAGGCCGGAGAGGGAGAGGCCGAGGACGGGGACGATCAGGGTCCGTGCGAGCGGACGGAGAGCCATGGAGAACTCCTTTCCTTTTCGGATTGGCTTTCAGTTGATCGAATCGTGAGGATCGATGCGGGAAACGCGGACTGGAATGTTCCTTTCGTGCCTGCGTCCCGGCGCGTCCGGGTGCGCGTGACGTATCAGCTCATCGGCCGCCCCTCCTTCCTCTCTCTTCTTTGAGGTCACCCCCTAGAGCAGCGCACGACGGATGCCGGAGCAGGGCGATGGCCCGCAAATTTCTTCGAATGAAGGAGATGGTTGCCGCAGCGATGTCGGGCACGGCGGTGCAGGCTGACAGGGGTTTCTGTCACCTTTTCTAAGAACGCGCGGCGAAGCCGCGCGCAGCAGCTCTTTCTCCGATTCGACGTTTCAGGGCGGAGGCGACAGGAGAAGCTGTCGCCGAAATCTCGCCGGCGGGGTGGAGTGCGAAACTAGGCGCCGTGAGCGAGCCTTTCCCGCTGGTTCTCGGCATCTCCGGGGCGAGCGGGGCGCGCCTCGGACTTCGCGCCGTCCAGCTCTTCGCCGCCTCGTCGGACGTGCCGGCGCTCCACCTGGTCGTCACGCCGCGAGCTCTCCTCGTGGCGCGCGACGAGGTGGACCGGAAGATACGGACCGGACGGGACTGGATCTCGGCGGCGGGCCTTTCGCGCGCGACGTCGAGGAAGGTTGTCCTTCACCCCGACGAGTCGGTCGACGCGCCCATCTCCTCCGGGTCGTTCCGGACGCGAGGGATGGCCGTGATCCCCTGCTCGGCCGGGACGCTCGGCGCGGTGGCCCACGGCATCTCGCGCGGCCTCCTCCAGCGCGCCGCCGACGTCTGCCTGAAGGAGCGGCGGCGGCTCGTCCTCGCCTTCCGCGAGACGCCGCTCTCGCTCGTCCACGCCGAGAACATCGCCGCCGTCACGCGTGCGGGCGCGATCGTGGCCCCCCCCGTCCCCGCCTTCTACGCGGCGAAGACGGCCGAGGAGATGCTCGACGCCTTTCTCCTCCGCGTGGCGGACATCCTCGGCGTCAGGATCGACGTTCCCGACCTCCGCTGGGCCGGTCCCCGGTGAGCGCTCCTCCGCAGGAAGCAGAGACGGACCCGAATCCGCACGCTCCCCCGGCGGAGGCGAAGCCGCACGCTCTCGTCGCCACGCTCTCGATGATCCGGTTCGCCCACACCGTCTTCGCGATGCCCTTCGCCCTTCTCGCGGCCGTGCTCGCGGCGGGGGGCGTGCCGGCGCCCCGAACCCTCCTCTGGATCGTGATCGCCATGGTGGGCGCCCGGTCGGCGGCGATGTCGTTCAACCGGCTCGTCGATCACGACCTGGACGCGAGGAACCCCCGGACCGCCTCCCGGGAGCTTCCGTCCGGTGCCCTGACGCGCCGCTTCGCGGCCCTCTTCTGCGCCGCCTCGGCGGCGCTCTTGGTCCTCGCCGCCTCGCAGCTGAACCGCCTCTGCCTTCTTCTCTCCCCGCTCGCCCTCGCCGTCGTCCTCGGCTACTCGCTGACGAAGCGCTTCACGGCGCTGTCGCACCTCGTCCTCGGCCTTTCGCTCGCCATCGCCCCCGTCGGCGCCTGGATCGCCGTCACCGGCTCCTTCGCGCCCCTCCCGGTCGTCCTCGGGCTCGCCGTCGTCTTCTGGGTCGCGGGCTTCGACGTGATCTACAGCCTGCAGGACGAGGCCTTCGACCGCGAGCAGGGGCTCCGGTCCCTCCCCGCGCGTCTGGGCGCGCGGGGGGCGCTCCTCGCTTCCGCGCTCTTCCATGCCGCCGCACTCGGGCTTCTCTTCTCTGCTTTCGCGCTGGCGCGGGGCGGGGCCCTCTTCGGCCTCGGCGTCGTCCTCGCCGGGGCTTTTCTCGTCCGCCAGCACGCGATCGTGCGGCCGGGGGACCTCTCCCGCGTCGACGCGGCCTTCTTCACGGCGAATGGCTGGCTCTCGATCGTCGTCTTCGCCTGCGGCGCCGCGGACGTCCTCCTCCGGGGGCGCTGAGAAGCTCTCTCACCGTCGCGGGGCGCGGCGCTTTTCGCTAAGCTCTCGCCGCCGTGCCGGCCCCCACGCCGAAGGAGTTTCCCCTCCGGTACATCGCCATCGAAGGCCCGATCGGCGTCGGAAAGACGTCCCTGGTCGGCCTTCTCGCGAAGCGGTTCTCGGGGACGCAGGTCCTCGAGGACGTCACCAACCCCTTCCTTCCGGACTTCTACGCCGGGAAGAAGGGGGCGGCCTTCCAGGCCCAAATGTACTTCCTCCTCTCGCGCTACCAGCAGCAGCGCGAGATCGCGCAGATCGACCTCTTCAAGAACCTCGTCATCTCGGACTACACGTTCCAGAAGGACAAGATCTTCGCCTACCTGACGCTGGGCGACGCGGAGATCGCCCTCTACGACAGGCTCTACGCGTCGCTCTCGCCGGCCGTCCCGCGCCCCGACCTCGTCATCCACCTGACGGCCTCGGTCGAGACGTGCCTCGCGCGGGTCCGGAAGAGGGCGCGGAGCTATGAAAAGGGGATCTCGCCCGAGTACCTGAAGAGCCTCGTGGAGGCCTACAACTACTTCTTCTACCATTTCCGCGACTGCCCGCTTCTCGTCGTCGAGACGAACGAGATCGACTTCGTGGAGCGGAAGGCGGACCTCGACGACCTGATCCAGCAGGTCGTCCGGCCGTTCCGCGGGACGCAGATCTACGTCCCTCGGCCGTCGAAGCGATAGTCATGCCCGTCTTCACGGTCCCGGCGGGGCCGGTCCCGCGCGAAGCGGACGGGCTTCGGATCGATCCGGTGAACGACGGGCTCTCCCGGGAGGAGCGCCGCGCGGCGCCGGGGCTCTTCCGGGCGCTCCTCGCCGGACAGCTCCTCTTCGGCCTCGGGGAGAGAGACGCGAAGAAGATCGTCTCCATGGTCGTCCGGGCCCTCTCGGCCGAGCCGGCGCTCGTGGTGGAGGCGGTCGGGCTGGCCGACGCCGCCACGGGGCAGGCCCTGAAAAGGGTCGACCGCCCGGCCCTCCTGGCGGCGGCGGTGCGCCTCGGGAGCCACCGGCTCGTCGATGCGGTCCGTCTGGGCGATGCTTGAGACACGTTCTCAAGAAGCCGTCCCCTCATTTTTCCCTTGATTTTCGGGGGTCGGATGCCGTCCAATAGCTGAAACCACGCCGTGTTCCGCGGTCGACCCCCGGAAAGGCCGGTTCGAGGATCTGCGTCAGAGGAGGTTTCCAGCGATTCCCACTCCCCCGGGGCCCATCTGGGAAACGGCCCCACCGAAGCCTCCCGAAGTCCCGGAGCCGGTAAAAGTTTCCCGAGCCAAATCACCGGCGGCCGTTCCCACAGGAGCGTCCGCGAATTCACCCCGGTCGTAAGAGGCGACCACGGAGTTTCCTGATGTACACGGACAAGACCATCACTTGCGTCGACTGCGGCGGCCCCTTCATCTTCTCTGCGAACGAGCAGGAGTTCTATGCGCAGAAGGGGTTCTCGAACGAGCCGAAGCGCTGCAAGGTCTGCCGCGACAAGCGGAAGACCGGCGGCTTCGGCGAAGGCGGCGCACGCCAGCTCTACAACGTGACGTGCGACGCCTGCGGAAAGGCCACGCAGGTTCCCTTCAACCCGACGAACGGCAAGCCTGTCTACTGCCGCGACTGCTACCGCGACCGCCGCGCCGGCGGCCGCTGAAGGCCGCGTCCCGGGCCCCGGAGCCTTGAGAGGGCTCCGGAGCTTCCACGTCCCCTCCGAAGCCCTTGCGGGGAGAGGTCTGCGCCGGCTCCGGCTGCGGATCCCCCCTGCTGGAGTCCCCGCAGAAATCCGGAGTTTCGCGAGCCGGGGGATTGCGTGAGCGAAAAGGCGGCCGGGTTCGACACCCTCTGCATCCACGCCGGGCAGGAGCCCGAGCCGGTCACCGGCGCTGTCGCCGTTCCGGTCTTCCAGACGTCGACGTTCGTTCAGGAGCGGCTCGGGGTGCCGCGGGGCGGCTACGAGTACGCCCGGACGAAGAACCCGACGCGCCTCGCCCTCGAGCGGCTCCTCGCGGCGCTCGAGGGAGGAGCCTCGGGACATGCTTTCGCCTCGGGGATGGCCGCCATCACGACCACGATGCTCGCCTTCGCGTCGGCCGGCGACCACGTCGTCGTCGGGCGGGACATCTACGGCGGAACCCACCGCTTCTTCTCGAAGGTCCTCGCGCGCTTCGGCGTCCTCTTCGACCAGGTCGACACCTCGGACGTCGAAGCCGTCAGGAAGGCGGTCCGGCCCGGCACGAGGATGATCTGGGCCGAGACGCCGACGAACCCGACGCTGCGGATCGCCGACCTCGCCGCTCTCGCGGCGGTCGCCGGAAGCGCGTCGGAGAAGGGCGGCGCGAAGGTCCGTCTCGCCGTCGACAACACCTTCGCGACGCCGTTCTTCCAGAAGCCGCTCCTCCTCGGCACCGACGTCGTCGTCCACTCCACGACGAAGTACCTGAACGGCCATTCGGACTCCGTGGGCGGGGCGGTCGTCTGCGCCGACCCGGCGGACGCAGCCGCGATCGGCTTCGTCCAGAACGCGGCCGGCGGCGTCCTTTCCCCCTTCGACGCCTTTCTCGTCATGCGCGGCATCAAGACGCTCCCGGTCCGGATGCGGGCGCACGACGCGAACGGCCGGACGGTGGCGGCGTGGCTGGAGCGGCACCCGAAGGTCTCGCGTGTCCTCTACCCGGGCCTGACCTCGCACCCCGGCCACGTCCTCGCCGCACGGCAGATGTCCGGCTTCGGAGGGATGATCTCCTTCGATCTCGGCTCGGAGGGTGCGGCCCGGCGGATGCTGGACCGCGTGAGGATCTGCGCCCTCGCCGAGTCGCTCGGAGGCGTCGAAAGCCTCATCTCGCACCCCGCCACGATGTCGCACGCCTCCGTCGAGCCGGAGGAGCGCGCGCGGCGCGGCGTCACGCCCGGCCTCGTCCGCCTCTCGGTCGGGATCGAGGACGTCGGGGACATCCTCGGGGACCTGGACGACGCCCTGAAGGCGGTCTAGAGCTTCTTTTTCCGGGGCGGCGTCTTCTTCCGCCGCGGCGCCGGCGTCCGCGGCGTCGAAGAGTCGACGACCCACTTCGCCGAGAGGGCGCCGGCCCGGTCCGCGTAGATACCGAGGATCTCGGGGAGATCGTAGGCGTGGAGGCGCTTGATCGCGTCCCTCACCTTCTCGAAGTTTCCCGGGGCCGTCTTCACGATGAGCTTCCACTCGCTGTCGTCGTTGACCTTTCCCTTCCAGAAGAAGACCGACCGGATGCGAGGAATGATGTTGACGCAGGCGGCGAGGTGTCGGTCGACCAGATGGTGGGCGATGTCGAGGGCCTGCTCCTCGGTCCCGACGGTCGTCGTGACGAGGAGAACCGGCGGTCCCGGGTCGGCAGCCTTCCGGAGAGCTCTTTTCACCTGGGTCACGGTACGGGAGGGCCCCGGGAGCGTCAAGGAGAGCGGTGAGGTAGACTTCCCGGCGATCGGGGGCGCACCGGTTTCGACGGGGCATCCGGCGATCGAGGAGCACGCCGAGCAGGCCGTTCGACTCGTAAAAACGACGGCGAAACATAGCTGCCAACAACAGCGAACTCGCCCTCGCGGCCTAATTCAGAGCCGTGACGGGAGCCGGGGAGCCCGCCCGAGGCGCTCCGTCTTCCGGCGCGAAAGTCGGGCTGGGAGAGGTCCCGCCGCCTGAAGGACCCCTCCGAGATGTTCAGGCTCGCCGCCGCGCCCGGTCGCCCGGACCTGACGACGAGGTGGTTAAACAAACAAGTCCGGGCTGAGCGTGGAGAATCTCGACGTACGGTGACTTCGGACGGGGGTTCGACTCCCCCCGCCTCCACCATTGCAAAGGATTCGAACCCGCCTCCGGGCTTCGGAGGGCGGGTTCGGTTTCCAGGAGTGCAGCCGGAACCGGCCCGTGCCTTCAGCCGGCGGCGGCCTTCCACGAGCGCCCGATCGAATCGGCTCCGAGAATCGCTCCGGCGACCATCGTGGGGGTCACGGGAAACGGCTCGTTGTGGATCGTCTCGCCGGAGACGGTCGCGCGGACCGCGATGGAGTTGAGGACGGTCCCGCTCAGGTTCGGGAGCCCGACCTCGGCGAGCGTCACGGGGAGGCCGACGGCCGTGGCGAAGCGCAGCACCTCCTCGACCTGCTTCCTCTCCTGTCCTTCGAGGACGAGCTGCACAAGCGTGCCGAAGGCGACCTTCTCACCGTGCAGGGAGGAGCGGGTCCCTGCTGCGGCCGTCAGGCCGTTGTGCACGGAGTGCGCCGCCGCCAGCCCGGAGGATTCGAAGCCGAGGCCCGAGAGGAGCGTGTTCGCCTCGACGATCCGCTCCAGGGCCGGGGTAACAGTGTGTGACCGCGCCGCCGCGAGGGCTTCCACGCCATCCTCGAGCAGCGTGCGGTAGCAGAGCTCCGCGAGGGCAAGGGCTGCCCGAGTCGACCCGCCGCCACGCGTGTTCCTGGAGTCCGCGAGAGCACACGCCCGGGCCTCGAAAACGGTCGCGAGCGCATCGCCCATTCCGGCGACCAGGAAGCGCAGAGGAGCCTCGGCGATGACGCGGGTGTCGACGAGCACGAGGTCCGGGTTTCGGCCGTAGGTCCGGATCTCCTCGACCGTCCCTTCCTCGGTGTAGATGACGGAGATTGCGCTGCACGGTGCGTCGCTGGAGGCGACAGTGGGGCAGCAGACGACCGGAAGTTCAAGTCCGGCCGCGGCGGCGCGCGCGGTGTCGAGGACCTTGCCGCCTCCCGCTCCGACGACGAGCTGCGCTTTCGCCGCGCGGACCGCATCCTCCACCCGCCCGATCTCGGCACGGGAGCATTCGCCTCCGAAGGTGAAGACGGTGTACTCCATCTCGGCCTCCCCGAGGCTCGCTCGCCAGGTGTCCGAGAGGAGCCGCACCGCGGAGGGGGCTGCCACGACGAGCAGGGGTCCGCTCAGACCCAGCGATGCGATCTCGGCGCCGAGACGGGAGGTTGCGTTCGGACCCTGGGTGTAGCGGCTCGGGCAGGAGAAGACGGAGAGCATCGGGACCTCCTCTGTGCGGCTGGCCCGCTGCCGGAGCCAAGGCCAGGAAGTTCGTCCGCGAGGGAACTCCAGGGAAAGCCCGGGCAGCGGACCCGTCGTCGGATATCAGCCCGTGAGGTGGCTCGCTCCCCCATATGCTACGGCACGGCGGCCGGCAAGTTCGTCGCGAGCCCCCTCTACCCGGAGCGGCGCCGCCGCTGGCGCCTTCCCGACTGAGTACGTGTCCACAATATTTCGTTTCGGTTCGGTGACGAAACGGGAGCCATCGGTAACCGGGCATCCGGCCTATTCCCCGCCGGGGGGGCGTTTCCCGCGGCGCGGCCGCCGCAAGCGCTTGACAGGGCTCGACCTTGTCGAGTGCGGCCGCTGTTTGGCCGAAGGTATTGAGCTTGCGTGCCGGTCCTCAGGGGAAGCTTATGCCGATCATCACCGTATCCCGCGGAACCATGAGCGGAGGCAAAGCGCTGGCCGAGTGTCTGGCAGCGAGGCTCGGTTGCGCCTGCATCGCCCGCGAGGTCCTTGTGGAAGGGGCTGCGAAGCTCGGGGTCTCGGAGGAGTTCCTCCGCGAGCGACTGGAGCGCGCGCCCGGACTCTGGGAGCGCCTGACCGCCGAACGGAAGACCTACGCCCTCGCGACACAGGTGGCCCTGGCCGAGCAGGTCGCCAGCGGCGAGGCGGTCTACCACGGGCTCGCGGGACATCTCCTCCTCCGGGAGATCCCCGAGGTGCTCCGCGTCCGGCTCATCGCGCCGATCGAGATCCGGGTTCGCGCCCTGATGGAGCAGAAGGGGATGAGCCGGGAGGAGGCGGAGCGGTTCATCGCGCAGGTCGACAGCCACCGGGTGAGATGGACGCGGCTGATGTACAACGCCGACATCGAGGATCCGCGGCTCTACGATCTCGTCCTCAACCTGGAGAAGATCTCGATCGATTCGGGGTGTGACGCCGTCCTCGCGATGGCGCGCCGGCCGGAGTTCACGGTCGACCCGTCGGCCCGTGCCCGTCTGGTCGACTTCGTGCTGACCTCGAGAGTGCGCCTTGCCCTCGCCATCCAGCCGGCCACCCGGGGCCTCGAGCTGGACGTGGCCGCCCGGAGCGGCACGGTCACCCTCACGGGCAAGGTTCCCAAGCCCGACATGCTCACCCACGCGAGCGAGCGCTGGATGAAAGAGCTTCGCGAGGTCGTGGAGGGAGTGACCGGCGTCAAGCGGGTCATCCTCGACGTCGGCGTGGTGAGCGCCTACCACTGAGACAGCCAAAGGCGCCCGAGAGGCGGCGCCGTCAGGAGGCCAGCGTGGAATTCCTGAACTGGCTCCAGAATCTGGGAAAGGACGCGAGCGTCGCGCCCGGCTTTCAGGCACGCCCTGCCTACGTCATCGTCTCGGTCTTCCTTCCGGTTCTGGTCGGTCTGACCGTCGGCCTCACGCTGAAGCTCATCGAGCGGGTCCTCGGGGTGGAGCTGGGGAAGGGCGGGGCGCACTGATGTCGGCTGGAGAGTTCTTCCTCGGCCTGGACAACTTCCCTCTTCTGGCCGTTTTCGGCCTCCTGATCGGCGCCCTCGGCGGCTTCTTCGGGGTCGGCGGGGGCTTTCTGATGGTCCCCATGCTGAACGTCGTCTTCGGCGTGCCATACAACATCGCGGTGGGCTCCGACCTCGGCCAGATGTGCGGCATGTCGACGGCCGCCACCGTCCGGCACATGCGGTTCGGCAACATCGATTTCAAGCTGGGCCTCCTGATGATCGTCGGCACCGCGAGCGGCGTGGAGGTGGGGGCCCAGATTCTGGAGGTGCTCAAGAGGGTCGGCAGCCTCTCGCTCTTCGGGCGCGAGATCGACACGATGACGGTCGTCATGAGCCTCGTCTACGCGGCCCTCCTCATCTTCCTCGGCCAGGCCATGGTGAGGGAATCGGTCCGGACGATGCGGCGGGCCGCGGGCCAGATCCGGCTCGGCGCCGAGGCACAGGCCTCGACCGCGGTCCTGAGGCTCCGCACGGTCAAGCTCCGGCCGATGGTGAGCCTGCCGGCCTCCGGGATCGAGTCGGTCTCGCTCTGGGTGATTCTGGGAATCGGGTTCGCCACCGGACTCCTCTCGGGCATGCTCGGAGTGGGGGGTGGCTTCATCCGGATGCCGGCGCTCGTCTACATCCTCGGCTGTCCGACCGTGGTGGCCGTCGGGACCGACCTGTTCGAGATCATGTTCAGCTCCGGGTACGGCGTGATGACTCACGCGTTCAAGGGGAACGTCCACCTCGTGCTCGTCCTCGCGCTCCTCATCGGCACGACGGTGGGAGCACAGCTCGGCGCGTCGTACACCCGCCGGGCGGGCGGCCCGTGGGTGCGCTTCGGGTTCGGCTGCCTGGCCTTCGCCGGCGTGATCATGGTCGTCCTCAAGCTCTACCTGAAGCTGCTTCACTAGGTCTATGGGCGGGTTCTGGCGCCGCTTCGCCCGGATCCTCCCCCCCGTCCCGGGTCGGCAGGGCCGGACCACCGTGGCGGAAAAGTTCACTTCTCTTCGGGCGGTCGGAGCCGCCAACGACGCCTTTCTGTCCAGTCTGGCCCGGTATCAGGAGACGGCGGAAGAAGACGCTCCGCCGGGCCTCGGAACCGTCGCCGAGGCGTATGAGAGCCTTTCGGCCCCCGTTGGCGAGATGGTCCGGTCCTTTCTGGTCATGTGCCGGGGCCGGTACGGCGAGCTGGCCCGGCGCTTCGAGGCGCTCGACCGCGAGCTGGCCCTAAACGTCCTCGGCTCCCATCCCCTCGAGGCCGGCCCTCTCGTCGTCTCCCCCGGGGACCCGGAGGCCGGGCGTCCGGACGTCGTCGGACCCAAGGCGGCCCGGCTCGCCCAGCTCGCCCTCGCCGGCGATTGGTTCGTGCCGCCGATGTTCGTCGTGACAGTCCACGGATTCCACCTCTTCATGGAAGCAACAGGCCTCGAGGATCTGCTGAAAGAAACCCAGGCCATGACCCGCAAGCGGGACGAAGCGGCCCTGAGGAACTTCTCGGAAAGGATCTCGGAAGCGATCGTGGCCTCGCCGCTCCCGGAGCGCCTCGAGAAGGCTCTGGAAGAGGCCGTGGGGAGACTGAGGGAACGGGCTCCCGACGGGACCGGGATGGCGGTCCGTTCCTCGGCGGTCGTGGAGGATGCCGCATCCTCGTTCGCCGGACAATTCGAGTCGGTACTCAACGTGCCCCCTGCCGGGATCGAAGCCGCCTACAAACGGGTCATCGCGAGCAAGTACCGGCCCGAAGTCCTCAGCTACGCCCTGTCACGCGGCTTTCTCGACCAGGACATCGCGATGCCGGTCCTGGTCATGGCCATGGTCCGGCCGAAGGCCAGCGGCGTCGCCTACTCCCGGAGCCCGGACAGCGCCTCCCGGGCGACTTTGACCGCCGTGCCCGGCCTCGCCCAGGCGATCGTGGACGGGAGGGTCACTCCCGATCTCTATCTCGTGACGCGCGGGGAGCCGCCGCTCGTGGAGGAAGCAACGCCGGGGGAGCGGCCGGTCAGGCTTCTCTGCGCAGCGGGCGGCGGCGTGGAGGAGATCGCAGAGGCCGGGGAGAGAGGCCGGCTGGCGCTCTCGGGCGTGGACGCGGGGCGCGTGGCCAGGCTGGCCTGGAAGCTCGAAGAGCACTTCGGCGGGGCGCAGGACGTGGAGTGGGCGCTCGACGAAGCGGGATGTCTCTGGGTGGTACAGGCCCGTCCTCTCAACCTGCCGCCCGCGGCATCTCCGGGTTCGAGACCGGAGGGAATCGTGGCCGGGTACCGGCGGCTCCTGAAAGGGGGGCTCAAGGCGAGCGGGGGCGTGGCCACGGGGACCGTCTTCCGGCTTTCGAACGCGGGAGCGCCGGGAAGCGTCCCGGAGGGGTGCATCCTCGTGGTTCCCACGACGTCGCCGCGACTTGCCGGTGTGATCGGCTCGGTCGCCGGCCTCGTCACCGCAGCGGGGAGCGCCACGGGCCACATGGCGACCGTGGCCCGGGAATTCGGCGTCCCATGCCTCGTCGGCACCGAGGCTGCAGTAGCCGCGCTCAGGGACGGGCTGTTGGTCACCGTGGACGCGGACACCGGCGTCGTCTACGAAGGGGAGGTCGCCGAGCTGCTGGGAGGGGGAGCGCGCGCGGCGAGGCCGGTGCGGAGGGACCCGGTTCGGGAGAGGCTCCAGAAGCTCCTGGAGCGGGTGACCCCGCTCACGCTGACAGACCCTGAATCGCCCACCTTCGATCCGGCGCACTGCCGGACGCTTCACGACATCGCGCGCTTCGTCCATCAGAAGGCGATGGCGGAGATGTTCGCCATCGAGGCGCTTTCGCCCGGCGAGCGGCGGGCGTGCCGCCGCCTCGTCTGGCACCGCCCCATGGAGGTGCGGCTCCTAGACCTCGGGGGAGCCGTCGTGCCGGAGGCAGGGCGGGAGGTGGGGCTCGAGGACGTGACGTCCGTGCCGCTCCAGGCGCTGCTGGAAGGGATGCTCGATTCCCGGCTCCGGTGGGCCGGACCCGTCGGATTCGACCTCAGGGGCTTCGTCTCGGTCGTGGTCCGGAGCGCGGCAGACGACCAGCGCTACGGCGAGCCGAGCTATGCCCTCTGCTCCGCGGACTACCTCCACTTCGCCTCGCGCCTCGCCTACCACTTTGCCCTCGTGGACGCCCTCTGCAGCGCGTCGCTGAACGAGAACTACGTCCGTTTCCGTTTTCACGGCGGAGCGGCGGTGGCGGAGCGGCGGGAGTGGCGGGGACAGTTCCTTGCCACGGTGCTCCGCTATAACGGCTTTCTGGTCACCCATGTGGGCGACCGGGTGGACGCCGTTCTCCCGAAGCGTCCCATGGAGGAGCTGGAAGAGTCCCTCGTCATGCTGGGCCGGCTCATGGTGGCCTCCCGGCATCTGGATATGGTCATCGAGGGCCCCGGAGTGGCAGCCCTTCTCGCGCAGGCATTCCTGGCCGGCGACTACGGCTTCGAGCGGGTCCGCGCGCAGGCGGGTCCCTGATGGGATTCCTCGGTTCGGTCTTCCGTGGCGGCGCGACCTCGGCGGGCGACGTGCTCCGGCGCAAGTACGCCAGCTTCCGGCGGCTCCTGGCCACCAACAACGAGATCCTGGAGCTGATCGCAGACCTCGAGGGGGCGCTGGCCGACGGCCAGCGGATTCCGAACGACGAGCTCCTCTCCATCTCCCGGGCCGTCACCGAGCGAACGGGCCTGATGGTGGACGACCTGAACACCGTCGCGGACGGCAGGTACCGCTCGCTCAGAGGGAACGTGGAGCGGATCGCCGAGGGTCTCGAGGGGGCGCTCAGGACCGTGGAGGGAACGCCCGTCACGGCCGCCTGCCTGCCGCTCGAGAAGATCGACCGCCGGATGGCCGACGTCGTCGGGGGAAAGACCGCGAATCTGGGCGAAGTCCGGAACGTGGTGGGCCTTCCGGTGCCGCCGGGCTTCGCCATTACGGCGTTCGCCTACCGTTCGTTCGTGGCCGGGGCCGGCATCCAGGAGCGCCTCACCGCCCTCTGGAAGGGGGTGGACTGGGAGGATCTCCGGAGCGTTCACCGGGCCGCAGCGGAGATGCAGGCGCTCGTGCTGTCGGCCGAGATCCCCCAGGACGTCCGGGAGGCCATCACCCTGGCGGCCCACGACCTCTACCGCCAGGCGGCGGGGCATCACCGCGTCTCCCTCCGCTCCTCCGCCATCGGCGAGGACAGTCATGCCTCCTTCGCCGGGCAGTACTCCAGCTTTCTCAACGTCCCCCTCGAGCAGGTGCTGCGCCGTTACAAGGAGACCGTGGCGAGCAAGTTCGGGGCCCGGGCGCTCTTCTACATGCACTCGAAGGGCTTCCGCGAGGTGGAGATCGCCATGAGCGTCGGCTGCTTCCAGATGGTGGAGGCGCGCGCGGCCGGCGTCGCGTACACCGTCGATCCGAACGACCCCGACCGGGACGACATGACGGTGGCGGCGGTCTGGGGGCTCGGCAAGCCGGTGGTGGACGGCTCGATGACTCCGGACATCTACTTCGTGCCGCGCCGGCCCGAGGGGCGGGACGTGCGTCGCCAGGTCGTGCGCAAGCCGCGCCGGGTGGTCTTCGCTCGCGAGGAGGGCGTCGTCGAGGAGGACGTGCCGCCGGATCTGCAGGAGCGGCCGTGCCTGGAGGACGCCGAGCTCGAGCGGCTCGCCGGCTACCTGCGGGCCCTGGAGGCCCACTACCGCGTGCCGCAGGACGTGGAGTGGGTGCTGGACACCAGGAGGCGTCTCTTCATTCTCCAGACGAGACCGCTCGCCCTGCCGGAGGGGCCGGGTCACAGGGAAACCCTCTCCTCGGAGGTGAGCGGCTCCGTCGTGCTCCTCTCGCGAGGGGCGACAGCCTGCCCGGGCGTGGGCGTCGGGGTCGTGTTTCCCGCGGAAACCGACGAGGAGCTCGCCCAGTTCCCGCCGGGGGGCGTCCTCGTCGCGCGGCAGAACTCGCCCCGGTTCGTGAACGTCATGACCCGCGCCGCGGCCATCGTCACCGACGTCGGAAGCGTCACCGGCCACATGGCCTCCCTGGCGCGGGAATACGGCGTCCCGACGATCTGCGATGCCGGCTCCGCCACGTCGCTCCCTGCCGGGCTCGAGGTCACCGTCGACGCCACGGGCTGCACGGTCTACCGGGGGCGGATCGAGGAGCTGGTCCGGCGGGGGAGGGTCAGCCGGCGGGCGCAGCGGGACGCGCCGGCTCTCGCAGTCCAGGAGCGGGTGACGTCCCGGATCGCCCATCTGAACCTGACCGACCCGTCGAAGAACTCGTTCCGCGCGAAGAACTGCACGACCTTCCACGACGTGGTCCGGTTCTGCCACGAGATGGCCATCTCCGAGATGTTCCACATCAACGACTACTCGAACCTGCGGGAGCGGGGGATGGCCTTCCGGCTGGAGACCGACATTCCCCTCGGGATCTACGTGATCGACCTCGGGGACGGCGTGGAGAGCCGGCCGGGAGACCGCTCCGTCACCCCGGAGCAGGTCACGTCGGTGCCGATGCGCGCCCTCTGGCGGGGCATCACCGCGCCCGGCATGCGCTGGGCCGGGGCGCGGCCCATCGACGTGGAGGGGTTCCTCTCCGTCATGGCCTCGACCGTGGCGGACGGGGGCCGCGGGGAGCGGGGGCTGGGGGACAACTCGTACGCGATGGTCGGGTCGCGCTACGTCAACTTCGGCTCCCGCCTCGGCTATCACTTCACGACGCTGGAGGCGGTCTGCTCCGAAAGCGTCCACGAGAACTACATCGTCTTCCGTTTCCGCGGGGGCGCCGCCGAGCTCCAGCGGCGGGAGCGCCGGGTCCGGTTCATCGCCGACGTCCTCGCGCACCACGGCTTCGAGGTGGACCGCCGCCAGGACCTCCTCAACGCCTGGGTGAAGAAGCTCCCGCGCGAGGCGATCGAGAGCCGCCTCGAGATGCTGGGCCGGCTGATGGCGTGCGTCCGTTCGCTCGACGTCTTCATGCACGCCGACGTGACCGTCGGCCAGTGCGTCGACGCGTTCCTCGCGGGACGGAACGACTTCTTCGACTTCGAGATCCGGCCGGGGAGGGCCGCGGACGCATGAGCAAATCCGACCCGATCCGCGTCCTCGTCGTCGACGACGAGAAGGACTTCGCCACCGCGATCGCCGAGCGCCTCGCCCGGCGCGGCTTCCGCGCCACCGCCGTCTTCTCGGCCGCCGAGGCGCTGGAGCATCTCGGATCGGCACCCGCAGACGTCGTCGTCCTCGACCTGAAGATGCCGGGCATGGACGGCCTAGCGGCCCTCCGGAAGATCCGGGCGCTCCACCCGGACCTCGAAGTCGTCGTCCTCACGGGGCATGGCACGGTGGCTTCCGGCGTCGAGGGGATGAAGGGCGGGGCGGCCGATTTCCTTCAGAAGCCCGTCACCATAGATGTTCTCTGTACGGCCATCGCAGCTGCCGCTGAGCGCTCGCGCCTGGGCCGTCTCGCACCAGAGCAGGAAGGAGAAGAATGATGAATGGAAAGATCTACCTGGGTCGCGTGCTGACCGGCCTCGCGAGCCTGGCGATCGCGCTCGACGCGGTCGCGGCTCCCGCCAAGCCCGCCTCTGATCTCGTCAACATCGCCGACACGCGCGGCCTCCCCCCGGGCCTCTCCCGCTGGATCGGGGACGTCTACAACACGTCGCACTGGGAATACGGTCTGCTCGTGGTCGTCGTGATGGCGGCCATGGGGCTATTGCTCGGCGCCGGATTCGACCGTGCCCTGTCCCACCTGGGCATCGACCTCGGGCGCCTCGAGCATCACGAATAGGCCGGCAGGAGGCGACCGAACATGGACGCATTCACCGTCTACCTTCCGATCGCGGGGATGCCCTTCAACGTTCTGCTCCTCCTGCTCATCGGCTTCACGGTCGGCGTCTGCGGCGGCTTCTTCGGGATCGGCGGCGCCTGGATCGTCACGCCGGCCCTCAACATCTTCGGTTTTCCGATGCCGTACGCCATCGGGACGGACCTTGCCCACATGGGGGGGAAGTCGATCGTGTCGACGATGCGGCACGGCAAGTTCGGCAACGTCGACCTGAAGCTGGGGTTCTCAATGATCGTCGGAACCACCGCCGGGATCGAGCTGGGAGCGCAGCTCGTCATGCTGCTGGAGCGCGCGGGCCTGGCCGAGTCCGTGATCCGGAAGGCGTACATCGTCTTCCTCGCGCTCATCGGCTCGTACGTTCTCTACGACTACATCAGCCACACCCGGCGGAAGGCGGCGCCCTCCGGGACGGGAGCCTCGGGCGGGGAGAGCGTCGCGGCCCGGCTCCAGCGGATCAAGATCCCCCCGATGGTCCACTTCAGGACGTCGGGCATCACCTGCTCGCTCTGGCTCCCTATCCTCGTCGGCCTGAGCACGGGGATCGTCGCGGCGGTGCTGGGCGTCGGCGGCGGCTTCATCCGGATGCCGGCCCTGATCTACCTCATCGGCTGCCCCACGCTCGTGGCGGTCGGAACGGACCTCTTCGAGGTGATGATCACGGGGGCGTACGGGTCGTTCACCTACGCCCTGAAGGGGCGCGTCGAGCTGATCGCCGCCATGTGGATGCTGGTCGGCGCCGCGGTCGGAGCGCAGATGGGGACGGTCGCGGTCAAGTACGTCCGCGGCTACGCCATCCGTCTCCTCTTCGCCTGCACGATCTTCATCGCCTGCGCCTCGGTACTCCTCAAGCAGCTCCGGCTCCAGCTCGCCTCTTCGATCATGATCCTGACGGCCGGAATCGTCATCAGCGCGGTCATCATCTGGTGGCTGGTCCGCGGGATTCTCGGAGAGCGGGCCGCGCAGCGCCGGCGGGCGGCCGGAACGGCGGTCTAGAGGGAGGGGGCGATGAGAAAGCTCGAGGCTGCCGTCCGTCCGATCCTCCTTTTCTCTGGCGTCTCTCTTCTCCTGCTCGGCTGCGGCCCGGGGCCGAGCGTCGTCCAGGGGACGGTGGTCCGATACGACTCTCCGGCCAAGGTCCTGGCCGTGAGGGACGAGCTCCCGCCCCGGGCCACGATGGAGATTTCGGTCGCCGACGCGGAGATCGGCGCCGACCCGGTCCCCGGTGACACCGTCCGCGTGGCCTTCCGGATCGTCGGCGACCGCCCTGTCGCCACGCGCGTCATGAACCTCACCCGCCAGAAGGAGCTCGCCCGGAAAGGGGGCGGGTCCGCTGGCGAGCACTGAAACCGGATTGGCAACGCGAAAAGGAGGCTTTCATGCCGATCATCACGCTGTCCCGCGGATTCCCGGCCGGCTGCCAGGCGGTGGCGGAAGCCGTCGCCGCCACTCTGGGCTGTCCCTGCCTCGGTCGCGAGATCCTGGTCGAGGCCGCCACGAAGCTCGGCGTGTCCGAGGACCTCCTGAGCAAGAGGATCGAGGACACACCGAGCCTCTGGGAGCGGCTGATCCGGCAGCGGCACGACTACGTCATTGCCCTTCAGGCCGCTCTCGCCGAGCATGTGGCGAGCGGCGATCTCGTCTACCACAGCTACGCCGGCCACCTTCTCCTCAAGGAACTGCCGTGCGTCCTCAGGGTCCGCATCGTCGCGCCGCTGGAGACCCGCATCCTCGAGGCCATGCAGAGAGAGAACCTGACCCGGGAGCTGGCCGAGCTCTCCGTCAGGCGATACGACGAGGTGCGCGGGCGCTGGACGAGGACCATCTACGGCGTTGACTGGGCCGACCCGACGCTCTACGGCATCGTCATGAGCCTCGAGAACCTTTCGGTCGCCGAGGCCTCGGACTGCATCGTCCGCCTGGCCCGGCATCCCAGATTTGCGATCACCGAGGATTTCCGGAAGAAGCTGCTCGACTTCCGACTCGTGACGAGAGTGCGGCTCGCGCTCGCGAACAGCCCAGCGACCCGCGATCTTGCTCTCGAGGTCCAGGCCCGCGACGGGGTGGTCGTTGTGAGCGGTGTCCCCCTGGAGCCCTCGATGCCGGGGACCCTGCCGGATCTTCTTCGTCGGGAGGTGACGTCCGTGGTCCGGTCGGTGGAGGGGGTGCGGGAGGTCAAGCTGACGACCCAGCCGCAGGCCGTCTTCCCCTGACCCGAAGCAGGAACGATCGGCCGACTCCGGCCCGCCCGATCAGAACTTCTCCCACTCGCCGGCGAGGAAGGCGCGGGCGAAGACGTCGGGGCTCGCGTCGGTGCCCATCAGCATGTCGAGCTGTCGCGCGCAGAGGGTGAGGTGGCCGAGGTCGACGAGGCGCGCCCGGATCGTCTCCTCGGGATACTTGTCGAGGCGCGCCGTCAGAAGGTCGCCGCGCGTCTGGACCTTGAACTCGAGCGCGGTGAGGACGGTCTTCAGGAAGCGGACCCGGCGCTCCCGCCGCTCCGGGTCCGCCGCTCCTCCCGCGAAGCGGAAGTGGACGTAATTCTTGTTCTGGCTCCGGCCGCAGTACGTATCGACGGTGGAGAAGTGGTAGCCCGCCTTGGTCGAGAAATTCATGTAGCGGTCCGAGACGATCGCGTAGGAGAGCCGGCCGATCTGCCGGGCCTCGGCCGGGGGGCCCGAGATGCTCTCTCCGAGGACCGAGAGGAAACCGCTCATCGAGACGGGGCGCGGCGCGTTCCAGCGGATCCCCTCCTCGAGCATCCCGGCTAGGAAGGCGCTCAGCGGCACGCTCGTGATCTCCCCGGGTGTCACGCTCTCGGCGCCGGCGGCATCCGCTGCGACCCCGCCTCCGACGTCGAAGACACGGACGGCGATCGGGAGAGGGGCGTCGAGACGTCGGGACGCCTCCCGGCCTTCCATGGCCACGTCGCCGTAATGGAACATGACCTCGTATGCCTTCTCGTGGACGAAGCGCGTGACGTCGTGAAGGGACCGGCAGTTTTCGGGGGCGAACTCCGGAGAGGCGGAGTCGGTCAGCCGGAGCGGCGTCACGAGCGCTCCGATCTCCCTCAGGCCTGCCGCGGCAGGAGTCCCGGCGACGGGGCGTCGCGCCCGCGCAGGGATCGTCCCCGGCAGAGCCGCGCCGGGGAAGACCTTCCGGAGCCCGGCATCGACCGTGACGGCGCTGCCGGGCTCGAGGAGGTCAGTGGCGTTGCCGGCGCCGACGATCGCCGGGACGTCGAACTCACGCGCCAGGCTCGCCATGTGTCCCACGGGTGATCCGACGTCGGTCACGATGGCGGCGCAGCGCCCCATCACGCGTGAGTACGCCGGCGAGGAGTGGCGGGCGACGAGGACACCGCCATCGGGAAACGTCGCGAGGTCGTCGTCGGAGCGGACCAGCACCACGGGACCCGAGCCGAGGCCGGGGTTCGCGGTCAGTCCGCCCGAGAGGAGCACCGGCCGGGAGTCGTCGTCGGGGCGGGGTCGGGGCGCCTCGGGGGCGAGCGTCACGAGCGGGCGCGTCTGGAGGATGACGAGCCCGCGCCCTGTCTCCAGAGCCCATTCCACGTCCTGTGGACCGCCGAAGTGCTCCTCGAGGCGTCGCCCGGCGGCGACGAGCGCGGCGATCTCCGCGGCCGACAGCAGGCCGCTTCGGGCCTGATTTTCGTGCCCCGGCGCCGCCACGACGAGCTCCGCGCTCTCCTCTCCAGCCGCGAGGCGATTCGCCACGCCCCGGGTGGCCCCGATCACGACGGTGTCAGAGGCGGGATCCTCCGGGGGCCGCGAGTGGAGGATCCCGGACGAGCGAGCCCTGACCATTCCGATGCAGCCGACGGCCATGAGCGCCGTACGGGGCGGCAGGCCCCGTTCGTACCGGTACGACACGGCGGGGGGGCTGTAGGCGCTGGCGAGCACGCGCCGCCAGGCGTCGAGAAGCCGCTCGGCGTCGACGCCGAGTTCGGTGACGTAGAGGCCCGCGTGCGAGGCCCCGGGCGAGTCCTCGCCGACCGCACTGGAGCGGACGGCCACCAGGCTTCCGGGACGGAACGTCTCCTCGAAGGCGCGATGGATGGCCGAGAAGAGCG
>JBLMYG010000238.1:0-4432 GCA_050258155.1 Acidithiobacillales bacterium | reverse complement strand
GCGTAGCCGGTCCGGCATCGTCCGGAGCGGCGGGGGACGGCTTGGGGGGCGGCCTCCGCCGCTTCGGGACGACCGAAGGATGGCGATGGGCAACCGCTGGGAATTCCCCGACCTCGGCATCGGCGTCGGCCTCCGGACGGTCCACTTCGGGACGATCCTGTCGGGGTGGCCCGCCGTCGACTGGTTCGAGGCGATCACCGAGAACTTTCTCGACACGGGGGGACGGCCGCGGGAGGTGCTCGACCGGGTCGCGGAGCGCTATCCGGTCGTCCTGCACGGCGTCTCGCTCTCGATCGGCGGCTCCGATCCGCTCGACCGCTCCTACCTCGCGAAGGTCAAGGCGCTCGCCGCGCGCGTGAAGGCTCCATGGGTCTCGGACCATCTCTGCTTCACGGGCGTGGCGGGCCGGAATACCCACGACCTCCTCCCGATCCCCTACGACGAGGCGACGCTCCGGCACGTCGTCCGGCGCGTCCGGACCGTCTCCGAGGTCCTGGAGCGCCCCCTCGTCCTCGAGAACGCTTCGAGCTACATGGAATACAGGGCCTCCTCGATGCCGGAATGGGAGTTTCTGGCCCGGCTCGCCGAAGAGGCCGACTGCGGGCTGCTGCTCGACGTCAACAACGTCTACGTCAGCGCTTTCAACCACGGCTTCGACCCGGTGACGTACCTCGACGCCCTGCCAGCCGACCGGATCGTCCAGATCCACCTCGCGGGGCACACGCACAAGGGTGACTACATCCTCGACACGCACAGCGACCATGTCATCGAGGCCGTCTGGCGGCTCTACCGGCGTGTGATCCTGCGGACGGGTCCCGTCTCGACGCTCCTCGAGTGGGACGAGAAGATCCCGGCGTTCCCCGTCGTCCTCGCCGAGGCTCGGAAGGCGCTCCGCCACCGGCCTTCCCTCCCGGTCGCCGGGAGGGTTGCCGGTGAATGACCTCGCGCCTCTCCGGCGCCTCCAGCGTTTCGTCCAGGCGGTCGTCGTTCACCCGGGTGAGACGCGGCGGGCCGCGTCGGCCGCGGCGCGGCGCGAGCTCGCCGGAGCGTCCCCCGAATCGGCCCTCCTTCCCTCGCGGAGGCTGACGGGCGTCGAGCGGCTCGGGATCTACCAGGGGATGTACCTCCTCCGGATGCGCGACGCCCTCGCCGGGGACTATCCGGGCCTCGCCCGGGCGCTCGGCGACGGTCTCTTCAGTGAGTTCGTCCGGGCCTACGTGCAGCGCCACCCGTCGAGAAGCTACACGCTGAACCGCCTCGGAGACGACGTGCCCTCCTACCTCGCGCGGACCCGGCGCTTCCCTCACGGCCGCTTCCTCGCCGACCTCGCCCGGCTCGAGCTGGCGGTCACGGAGGTCTTCGACGCGGAGGCGCCCGCGGCGGTCCGAAGGATCCGCCCGGCCAGGGTCGGCGAGAGGACGACCTTCCGCCCCTCGCCGACGCTTCGGTTCCTCTCGTTCCGGTATCCGGTCGGCTCCTATCTCGACGCGGTTCGGGAGGGGCGGTCGCCGGCGATCCCGCGTCCCGCGCGAACACGGATCGCCATCTGGCGAAACGGGACCAGCGTCCGGCGACTCGACGTCACACCGGGGGCCGACGCGCTCCTCCGGCGTCTGGCGGCCGGGCGGGCGCTCGGGGACGCCCTTCGCTCGCTCGACGCGCGGCAACGCCGCGACCTGCCGAAGCGCGCGATCGCCGGGCTCTTCCGGACGGCCGTCTCCGGGAGAATGCTCGTCCCGGTCTGAGGAGCCCTGCGTCGCCGATAATCGCCGGGTGAGGCGCACTCTCGCACTTCTGGGAGCGCTGCTCCTGGCAGGCCCTCTCCCGGCCGAGGTGTCGCCGACCTTCGTCACCTCTTCAGGCGGTGCCGTGCCGCTCCGGATCGTGGAATCCGAGGGAAAGGTCTGGGCAGCCGTCGGCGACGTCGCGGCGCCGCTGCAAGGGACGATCTCCTTCGACGCCGACACGCGCTCGTACGAGGTCCGGATCGGACAGCACACGGCGGTCTTCGGCGTCGACGCTCCGATCGCCGTCGTCGACACGAAGCTGGTGAATCTCGCCGCGACGCCCCGCTTGCGGGGGGGGATCGCCTTCGCCGACGTCGAGTTCTTCGGCCGCGTCTTCGGACCGATGACCGGCCTGACCTTCTCGTGGGACGCCGGGAGGCGGGCCCTGGTTGCCGCTCGCCCGGCGGCCTCCGACGTCTCCGTCGAGGCGAGCGTGACGGAGATGGGGGGGATGACGAAAGTCGTCCTCAGGTTCTCCCGGCCGCTGCAGTACCGGGTCGAGAAAGGGGAGGAGACGCTCGTCTTGAAGTTTCCCGGCGTACGGCTCGTCCCCGCAGTTCCTGAGGTCGACGCCCAGGGGCCGCGGGTCCTCCGCGTCGTCCTCCGCGAAGGCGAGGCCGTGATCGCTCTGCGGGAAGCGGGGCTCTCGACGAACGTCTACCCGCTCGGCGGCCCGCCGCGCCTCGTCGTCGACGTGACGCCTCCGGTGGCCGGAGCGGTGCCCGTCCCCGGCTCGGTGCCGGTTGCCGGGCCCTCCGGGGGCCGTACGATCGTCCTCGACCCGGGGCACGGCGGGACTGAGGACGGGGCAGAGGGGCCCTCGGGCCTCCTGGAGAAGGACGCCACGCTGGCCCTGTCGAAGACGATCAAGGACGTCCTTGCGCGGCACGGTTACCGGGTGGTGACGACGCGCTCGTCCGACGCGTCGGTCTCACTCGAGGACCGCGCTGCGGCCGCCAATACCGCGAAAGCCGACGTCTTCATCTCCCTTCACGCCAACGCCTCGCGGAGCCCCGAGGCACACGGCACCGAGGTCTACTACCTCTCGCTCGACGCCTCGGATCGGGCTGCCGCCCTCCTCGCAGAGAGCGAGAATCGGGCGGCAGAGACGCCGACGGCGGAGAAGAAAGCCTCTCCCCGGGATCTCGACCTCATTCTCTGGGACCTGGCGCAGAATCAGCACCTCGCCGCTTCCGAGCGACTTGCCGAGATCATCCAGGCCGATTTCAACCGCCTCCTCGGCGTCACGACGCGGGGCGTGAAGCAGGCGCCGCTCCGTGTCCTGATCGGGGTCAACGCGCCGGCGGTCCTCGTGGAGGTCGCTTTCCTCACGAACCCGGACGAGGAAAAGAAGCTCGCCTCGGAAGAGTTTCGGAGGCAGACCGCCGAGACGCTGGCGGGAAGCCTCGACACCTTCTTTCGGACGGCCGCGTCCGTTCCGCCGGTCCCCTACGCCACGAAGCCGCCGGAGCGCCCCTGACGCCTCATGCCGCGCCGCTTCGCCCTCGCGCTCGTCGGCCTTCTCGTCCTCCTGCTCCTCGGTTTCCTTGCCGGGCGGCGGGTTCTTTCGCGTTCGGCTTCGCGCCCGCAGGGTCCGGCGCCGACGCCGACCGCGCGCCCCACGCCCGTCGTGCCGCCGAATCCGGTGCCTTCGCAGCGCGTGACGCTCTGGTTCGAGCCGAAGGACGGGGAGCTCTTCCGGGCCGAGATCCGCGAGATTCCCGCAGCTCCCGACGAGATCGGCTTCCTTCGGGCGCTCGCTGCCGCCGTTCTCGAGGGTCCGCGGGATCCGGACCTTCTTCGCCCTTTCCCGGAGGGGTGGGGACTGCGCGGCGCCTACCGCCTCCGAGACGGCCTCGTCGTCCTCGATCTCGCGCCGCCGGCAGCCGAGGCCGGAGCCGCTTCGGGGGGACCGCCGGCGCCCTCCGCTGGGCTCCCGCCGCCCTGGCAGACGGGGACCCACGAAGAGCTGGCGGCGGCCCAGGCCCTTCTCATCACGCTTGCGAAGAACGTTCCGGACGTCTCGAAGGTCGCGCTCCTCGTCTCGGGGGAGCCGGCGGAGACGCTGGGGGGGCACCTCGACCTCGGACACCCGCTCGTCCCGGACCTCACGCGCGCCTCGTCCGAGCCGCCGGTCGAGCCCCCGGCACCGGAGGAGACGGCAACGCCGCTCCCGGCTCCGACGACGGCGCCGTCTCCCTCCGCGCCGCCGGGGGCTCCGTCGCCCCGAGCCCCGGTCCCGACGCCATTGAATGCGCGCCCCGGGCCGCGGACCGACGTGACCTGACCGGTGCGCGAGAATCGGCCTCGATGTCGAAAGCTGCCCGCCCCGACGGCCGCGCCCCGCGCGAGATGCGCCCTGTCACCCTGACCCTGGACGCCGTTCCGCACGCCGAGGGATCGTGTCTCATCGAGCAGGGGCTGACGCGCGTTCTCGTCGCGGCCACCGTGGAGGAGAAGGTGCCGCCGTTCCTCCGGGGCCTGGGCGAGGGATGGGTCACGGCGGAGTACGGCATGCTTCCGCGCGCGACTCTCGAGCGGACGCCACGGGAGGCGGCCCGCGGACGGCAGTCGGGACGGACCCTGGAGATCCAGCGTCTCGTGGGGCGCGCCCTCCGGGGCGTCGTGGACCGGAAGCTCCTCGG
>JBLMYG010000237.1:0-3171 GCA_050258155.1 Acidithiobacillales bacterium | reverse complement strand
TATAGTTGATCGTCGAGTTGGGATTGTTGGTCCAGACGGCGAGGGCGTTGCCCGACTCGGCCGTCCCGCCGCCCGTCATGTTCGCGGTCCCGTCGAGATAGAAGGCCGCCGTCGCGTTGTTGAACCAGCGCGCGAGCTGCCCCCCCGGCTTGTCGCCGACGTTCGCCCATTCCGGAGTGAGACCCCTCCCGATCTCGGGGTGAGCGACGGGCGCGAGCTTGCCGACGGGAGACGGCGAGAACCCGGCAGGACCGGAGGCCCCATTCGCAAGAAAGTCGAGGAACCGCGCCAGGTCGCGCGCAGGCGCGGTCGAGTCGGGATCGGATTGCGGAATCAGACGGCGAGGCGAGAATCGCGCCGACGGAAACGACTCGAAGTCCGGGCGCAAGCCCGGGTCCTCCGACGGAGCGCGCTGGACCGTGACGCCGGGTCCGCGGGTCCGCGAGAGCGCCGGCACGGCGAACAGGCGGCCGCTCTCGTCACGCTCCACGGAGAACTTCCCGAGCAGCATCTCCGCGGTCTGGAAGTCGCCGTCCTCCCAGGAGATCGCGAAGACGACGACCTCTTCTCCGGGCGCGTACACGGGACGCCCGTCGAGACGGAATGCCGCGCCGCCCGGCAGCACGCCCCCCGCCTGGCGAAGAACCAGGTACCCCGAGAGATCGCCCTTCAAGAGCCGCAACGGCCGGATCACCGACACCGTCTCGGGCCATCGTTCTCCCTGCACCACGTCGCTCGACACCACGATCCCGTGCACGACGACATCGGCGCGGCGGTACAGCTCGCGGTCCCGGATCGGGATGAAGGTGGCCGCGGAAAGCGCGCCCGCAAGGAGCAGCGACGCCGCCGCGGCGGTCAGGGCTCGAGACGCCGGTTTGCCGAGTGGCTCCATGTCGTTCTTCCTCACCCGCTTTCCGCAGGTCTGCGGTCCGTTCGGGTTACGATTCCGCTCCCGTCCTCCCGGACGGCAAAAGGAGGAAGGCTTGATCGAAATCCTCGCAACGCTCGCCGCGGCGGCGGCGCTGCTTTCGCCGGCCGGCCCCGGCCAGCCGCTCGTGGGCCAGTGGGAGTCGGTCGAGCGCAGCCCGGGAGGCGTGGGAGAAGTCATCGAGTTCCGGGCCGACGGGACGGCGCGCCAGGTCTCCGCCGCGATGGGCGACGCCACCTACAAGCTGGACGGCGAGTGGCTGCTGACCTACTGGAAGGATCGCGCCAGCGGCAAGGTCTCGGTCCTCGCCAACCGGATCGAGCTCGAAGGCTACGAGCTTCTCCAGAAGGACGAGCAGGGAAACCTCGTCTCGCGGCTCGAGCGAGCGGGCCCTGCCGTCGAGGGCTCTCCGGTCGCCGGCATCTGGTGCTCCGAAGACGGGCCGGGGCTGACGACCTTCACCGAGTTCACGCAGGCCGGGGACATGTTCATCCGGCTTCCGATTCGCGAGCTGTCCGGCCGCTACTGGCTCTCGGGCGACCAGCTTGCCGTCGAGCTCGAGGGCTCCAGCCGCAGAGAGTTCCAGTACCGCGTCGCCGACGACGTCCTGACGGTGACGCCGGCCGGCGGAACCGCGAAGGAGTTCCGGCGCGCCCGGGCGACGGTGCTGCGCGGCCTGCCCTAGGCCGGCCCGCTTGCGCCGCCCGCTCTCGAGACCGGCGAATTCCATCGGTGATCCTTGGCGCGCAGCCTAATGCCGGCCCTCCGTGTCCGCAACCCCCACCAACGTGCCGGCGCGCGAAGCCGGCCGGGAGAGCTCCTACGGGCCGTAGAGCTGGAGGCCGAAGGCGTTGGAGAGAAACTTGGCCATCTGGTCGCGGGTGACCGGGAGAGCCGGGCAGTATTGCGTCGCGGAGCAGCCGGCGATGATCCCTCGGGCCCAGAGGAAGTGGACGCTCGAGCAGAAGGGGTCGCCCGCCGGCACGTCCGTGAAGTGGATGTCGGGAGACCCCGGGTCGCAGTCGAAGGAAAGACCGGTCACCGGGTCGGGGCCGTAGGACCTGGGAACCGAGGAGGCGCCGCCCGGCGCCAGGATCGCTCGGGCGATGAAGGCGGCCATCGCCGCGCGGTTGACTCCATCCGACGGGCAGTATTGCGAGGCCGCGCAGCCCTGCGTCACGTTCTGGATGGCAATGAAGTGGACGTGCTTGCAGAAGACGTCCGTGGGAGTGACGTCCGTGAAGAGGGAGACTCCTCCCGTCCCGCAGAAGTAGGGGCTGCCGCCGAGGGTTCCGCCTGCCGGGACGGCCGCGCCGCTGCCGGCGATGCCTTTGGCGAGGAAGATCGCCATCTGCGCCCGCGACACGCTGTCGGAGGGACAATACGTCGAGGGCCCGCAACCCGACGTGATGCCGCTGTGGAAGAGCGTCTCGATCTTTCGGTAGAACGGCTGCGAGCCCTGCACGTCCGTGAAGCTGCCGCCCACGTGGAGCGTCCAGGTCTTGACGGGGCCGGCGGAGAGCGTCTCCTGGAACGTGGCGTCCCAGTGCGTCGCGGGCCTCGAGGCCGGATTCGAGATGGTCATGCGATAGCAATCGCCCGTCGCGGAGAAGCAATCGCTCGTCGCGCCGCCGACCATCCCATAGTCTGCGGCGGCATCCCCGATCGTGTAGGTCGCCCCTGCCGGCCCGCCGAGCGCGGACGCAGAGCCGGTCAGGGCCGTCGAGCCGCCGCCCGTCTTCCTCCAGGCCGGCGACACGAGAACGCTCTCGCCCGGCTGGAGCACGCCGTCGACGTCGGAGGAAGTCCCCGTCGCGGAATGGCCGTCGACGCTCATCGGCTCCCCGACGAAGGCCGGCAACGCGCAGCAGGCGAATCCGTCCACCACCGAAATCGAATCGATCCACCAGCCCCCGCCGCCGAAGCTGCTGTCGGTCGCCATGCGCCAGCGAAGCTGGATCGTGTGTCCCGCGACGCTTGACCCCAGGTCGACGACCGTCGTGATCTCGGCGAAGGTCGTGCCGGTCCAGGCGGAACGGCCGCCGATCGGGTTGCCGAAACCGGTCGCGAGAGTCGTGGAATAGCCGCCCTCGAGGAAACTTCCGCCCACAGCCGCGTTCGTCACGTCGGTGAAGGCGCCGGCGTTGATGTTCGGCGAGGAGACCTCGAGAACGCCGCCGTCGAATCCTTCGTCCAGGTCGAAGCGGTGGCGGAAGGTCACGCGCGCGCCCGCGGTCTGGACG
>JBLMYG010000236.1:0-6855 GCA_050258155.1 Acidithiobacillales bacterium | reverse complement strand
ACCCGTCGCCCAACCTCCGCTCCGTCACGGAGGCCGCCCTCTACCCGGGCGTCGGCCTCCTCGAGGCGACGAACGTCTCGGTGGGGCGCGGCACGGACCTTCCGTTCGAGCAGATCGGCGCGCCCTGGATGGATGGCCTCCGGATGGCCTCGACCCTGAACGCCCGCGGGATCCCCGGCGTCCGGTTCATGCCGGTCCGTTTCACGCCGTCGTCGTCGGTCTACAAGAGAGAAGAATGCGGCGGCATCAGGATCACCCTCGTCGACCGGAAGGCGCTCGACGCCGTGGCTCTCGGAATTCACCTGATGACGGCGCTCCGCGACCTCCATCCGAAGGAGTGGGAGACGAAGAACGCGAATCGGCTCCTCGCGTCGGGCGCGGCGATGACGCGCCTCGCCCGGGGCGAGACGGCGGGCGAGATCGTGTCAGGGTGGGCCGCCTCGCTCATGGAGTTCGAGAGGCGACGGATGGCCTACCTGCTCTATTAGGAAGAACCTGCCAGCGAGAATCTCCAGGAAAAAGAAATTTCTGCTATCCGGCGGCTGCTGGTGCAGCCGCCGATATCGGAAAATCTGCCCCTCGGCAAGCCTGCGTCAAGGGCGCGCTCCGCGCGCCGCGAAGCGGTCTAGGACCCTTGACACAGGCCTGCCGAGGGGAGCGACGCGAGGAGATTGCGGATGAGAACCGAGGAATCGAAGGCGAGGGAGCAAGAGAATCTTCCGGCACGGGCTGCGAGCCGCCGGAGCTTCGCGAAGACGCTTGCCGGCGCGGCGGCGGCGCCGTTTCTCGCGGGCGCGCTTCCCCTCCCCACGGGGACGCCGGGGAATTCTCCGCCGTCCCCCGCAGCGACGCCGGCGCCGTCACCGTTCGTCGAGGCGATGGCCGAGGCGATGAGGCTGAGATTTGGGAGCCGTCTCCCGGCCGATCAGCTCGCCGAGGCGAAAGAGGCGCTCGGGCGGATGTCGAGGAACGCCGACCGGCTGAGACGGGTCCGGCTGACGAACGCCGACGAGCCCGACGTCGTCTTCTTCGCGGCCGTTCGCGTCGTTTCCGGAGCCGACTGAGATGGCCGCGGCTCTCGGCCCCGACACGCTCCATCTCTCCGTCCGCGCGCTCTCCGAGAAGATCCGAAAGCGCGAACTTTCTCCCGTCGACCTGACCGAGGCCTGCCTCGAACGTCTCGAGACGACAGGGCCCGTCCTCGGCGCCGTCATCACCGTCACGCGAGACCTCGCGCGGAAGGAAGCGAAGGCCGCCCGAGAGGAGGTCGCCGCCGGAAGCTGGCGTGGCCCTCTCCACGGGATCCCGTACGGCGTGAAGGACCTCCTCGCGACGAAGGGGATCCCGACAACCTGGGGCGCCGAGCCCTACCGGGACCAGGTCTTCGACTACGACGCCACGGTCGTCCGGAGGCTCCGCGAGGCCGGGGCCGTTCTGGTCGCCAAGCTCGCCATGGTCGAGCTGGCGGGGGGCCTCGGATACAACAATGCCGACGCGTCGTTCACCGGACCCGGGCGGACCCCGTGGAACCTCGGATTCTGGTCCGGCGGCTCCTCGTGCGGCCCCGCGGCTGCAACGGCCGCAGGACTCGTCGCCTTCTCCATCGGCTCGGAGACGTCGGGCTCGATCATCACCCCCGCGGCCTTTTCAGGCGTCTCGGGCCTCCGCCCCACCTACGGCCGCGTCAGCCGCCACGGCGCCATGGCTCTCTGCTGGACGCTCGACAAGCTCGGACCGATCTCGAGGACGGCCGAGGACTGCGGCCTCGTCATGGCGGCCATCGCCGGGGCGGACCCGCTCGACCCGACGAGCGTGGACCGCCGCTGGAGGCCAGAGGAGGCCGGGCGGCGTTTCCGCGTCGGCGTCATCGAGGGCTCGGCCGAAAAGGCCCAGCCGGCGGTGAAGAGGAACTTCGAGGAGGCCGTGAAGATCCTGAGGGGCTTCTGCGACGTCGAGGAGGAGGTCCCCTTCCCCGACTTCCCGTACGGCCCCGCCGTCTCGACGATCGTGAACGCCGAGGCGGCGGCCTCGTTCCGCGACCTGATCGAGAGCGGCGGCACGCAGCAGCTTCGCGCCGCGAACGACACGTGGGGCGGCTACCCGGCCTCGATGGTCCTCGCCGTCGACTACCTCCAGGCCATGCGCCTCCGCGCACCGGTCCGGCGGGCCCTCGACGCCCTCGCCGCGAGGTACGACGCCCTCGTCGCCCCCTCGCGAGAGACCGTGGCCTACCCGATCGGCGTCGACTTCGACAAGGCCTACCCGAACGTCCGGGGAGGCCCGGCGGTCATCCCCGCCGGGAATCTCGCCGGCCAGCCGGCTCTCTCGGTCCCGAACGGGTTCGGGGAGAACGGCCTCCCGACGGGAATCCAGTTCACGGGCCGCGCCTTCTCCGACGAGATCCTCGTCGCCATCGGGGCGGAATACCAGCGCCGAACCGACTGGCACCTGAAGCGCCCGCCGGTCTGATCCGCTCAGCCCTTCACGGTCCTGTGCCGGTCGAACCAGCCGGCCCAGATCGGCAGGAGGAAGCCTGCGAAGGCGAAGGCGTTCAGGGTCCCGACGCTCGGCGGCGGCGGGCCGAGGACGTTGGCGAGGTAGATGACGGCAAGAAGGAGGGCGAAGGCCGCGAAAGCCCAGGTTCCGACGCGATCCTTTGTGGCCGTCGACCTCGCGTAAATCCAAACCCCGGCTGCGAACATCGTCCCTTCGACGAGGAGGGTGGCCGGGACGGAGTTCCAGAGGCCGAGGCCCAACCTCGGTCCCGGCCACGGCGTGAGCGGCATGTCGGGGCGGTGGGAGATCACGTCGAGGACCCAGTGGGAGACGACGAGGAAACCGACGACGGCGGCCCCCACGCGGTCGTTGTGGACGGCGAAGTAGAAGCCCGCGAAGATCACGCCATACACGACCAGAAGGAGCAGGCTGTGCGAGATCGGGTACTTCACGAAGTCGAGCGGCGTGACCGCCGTCACTCCGGGAGCGATCCGGACCTCCTCGAGGCCCAGCGCGAGGAAGACCGGCCAGATCAGGTCGGCGAGCGTCGGGGCCGCCACGAGCCAGCCGAGCGGGGCCTTCGGGGCGACCCGCTTGGCGGCCAGTCCGACGGCCACATGCCCGAGGAACACACCGGAATTCTAGTGGCGACTCCGTCTCAGCGCTGGCCGGCCCAGCCAGACCGGGCGACGTCTCTCCAGCGGGCCCGGATCGCTTCGAATTCCGGGGGCGGCAGCCGCCCGTTCGCGAGGAGCGCGGCGTTCGCCTCCCAACGCCCCGGCGTCTTGGTCCCGACGACCGCGGTCGCGACGCCGGGGACCGCGAGCGTGAACCGGAGCGCCGTCCCGACCGCCTCGGGAAGCGGCCTCTTCAGGAAAGGGTAGTCGAGCTTGAGAAGCCGCTCCCAGTACGTGTGGTGGTAGGCGTCGGCCGGCCGCTTTCCCGTCCTCCACGCGGCGTTCGCGACCGGACGCTTGGCGACGATCCCCATGCCGGCGGCCCGAGCCTCCGGGAGGACCAGCTCGATCACCTCCTGGTCGGCGACCGAGATCGAGATCTGGAGGACGTCGAATCGCCCCGTCCGGACGGCCGCGACGGCGTCGGCGCTGTCGCCGCTGTACCCTATGAAGCGCGTCTTCCCCGACGACCGAAGACGTTCCAGCGCGTCGATCAGATCCCCTTTTCTCAGGACCTTCTCGTCGCAGGAGTGCAGCTGAAGGAGGTCGAGGTGGTCGGTCCGGAGGAGGCGGAGGCTCCGCTCCACGCTCGCCTCCACGAGGCGCGGCGTCCATTCGGGCAGGCCGATCCCCTGGTCGTGGCCGCACTTCGTGAAGAGGAAGAACTCCCTCCTCCGGTGGCCGGCGGCTCGTCCGATCAGCCGCTCGCTCTCGTAGTAGCACTCCGCGGTGTCGATGACGTCGAGGCCGGCGTCGAGCGCCCCGCCGAGGAGCGCCTCGACGGTCTTCAGGCTGGCGCCCTCGTAGCCGATCTCCGCTCCGCCGAAGCCGAGAACGGAAACCGAAAGGCCGGTCCCCCCGAGCGCCCTCCGCTCCACAGGGCCCAATCTACCGCGAGCGGCGCCGCACCGGGGCGGGGCCGGTAGACTCCGCCCCTGATGAGAAAGATCCTCAGAAAGCTCGCGGTCCCCGCCGTCCTCGCTCTCGTCCTCGCCTTCGCCCCCCGTCTCCGGGCCGGCGCGCCGGCCGAGGCGATGGACGCCGCCGGAATCCGGCTCGCCCTGAAGAAGCTGAACACCGTCGGCAGCGTCCTCTACGTCGCCGCCCACCCCGACGACGAGAACACGGCCTTCCTGGCCTGGGGGGCGAAGGGACAGCTCGTCGAGACGGCTTACCTCTCCATGACGCGGGGGGACGGCGGGCAGAATCTCATCGGCCCGGAGTCGGCCGAGCTTCTCGGCCTTCTCAGGACGGAAGAGCTCCTCGCGGCGCGGCGGATCGACGGAGCGCGGCAGTTCTTCACTCGCGCCATCGACTTCGGCTACTCCAAGAACCCGGAGGAGACGCTCGCGATCTGGGACCGCGAAAAGGTCCTCTCCGACGTCGTCCGCGTCTTCCGGACCTTCCGCCCGGACGTCGTCGTGAACCGCTTCCCGACGACTGGCGAGGGCGGGCACGGCCACCATACGGCGTCGGCCATTCTCTCGGTCGAGGCGTTCGACGCGGCCGGCGACCCGAACCGCTTCCCCGAGCAGATCGCCGAGGGCCTCAGGCCGTGGAGGCCGCGGAGGCTCTTCTTCAACGCCTTCCGCTTCCGCCCCGACCAGCCCCGGACCGCGCCGCCGGGGAGCATCCCTGTCGACCTCGGCGGCTACAACGCCCTCCTCGGGCGCTCGTACACGGAGATCGCCGCGCAGGCCCGGACGATGCACAAGAGCCAGGGCTTCGGCTCGGCCGAGCGGCGCGGCACCTGGTTGAACGACTTCGTCCTCCTCAAGGGCGACAGGCCGAAGAGCGGCCTCTTCGACGGAATCGACCTGACCTGGAAGCGCGTGCCGGGGGGCGAGACGGCGGCACCGCTTCTGGCCGAGGCCGAGCGGACGTTCCGCGACGACGACCCGGCGGCCAGCCTTCCGATCCTGATCAAGGCGTGGGGCGCGGTCCGTACCCTCCCCCGGAGCCCCGAGACGGACGAAAAGCGAGCGGAGCTTCTCGATGTGATCCGCTCGTGCGCCGGAATCTGGATTGAGGCCGTCGCTGCGGAGCCGGCGGTGACGCCGGGGGGCGCCGTGAAGGTCGCCACGATGATCCTGAACCGCTCGACCTTCCCGATGAGGCTCGAGGAAGTGGACGTGACGGACGCCTCGCCCGCCCCGGGAGGGGAGCTGAAGCCCAACGAGCCGCTGCGCGCGGAAGTGACGATGAGCCTCCCGGCCGACCAGCCCCTCTCGAACCCCTACTGGCTCACGAAGCCGCACGGTAAGGGGCTGTATGCCGTCGCCGACCCTTCGCTTATCGGCAGAGCCGAGGCGCCGCCGCCGCTCGTCGCCCGCTTTCGCGTGGCGGCCGGCGGCGCGACGCTGACGTTCACCACACCGGTCGTCACCCGCCGGACCGACCCCGTCCGGGGCGAGGTCTACGCCCCGTTCGACGTCGTTCCCCCCGTGACGGCGACATTCGACGAGAGCGTCTACGCCTTCGCCGGCGCGGCGCCCAAGAAGGTCGCCGTGACGCTCCGGAGCTTCTCTCCGGCGAGCGGGACGCTCCGCCTCGATACCGACGGAGGCTGGAGGATCGCACCTGCCGAGATCCCCTTCTCCTTCGAGACGCGGGACGAGGAGCGAAGCGTCACGGTGACGATCACGCCCCCGCCTGAGCCGGCGGCAGCGACGCTCCGCGCCACGGCCATCGTCGGAGGGAGGGGGTGGTCGCGGAGCCTCGTCCGCGTCGACTATCCGCACATCCCGCGCCAGACGATGCTTCCTCCGGCGGAGTCGAAACTCCTTCGCCTCGACATCACGACGATCCCGCGGGAGATCGGCTACGTCATGGGCCCGGGCGACACGGTCCCCGACGCGCTCCGCCAGATCGGCTACCGCGTGACCCTCCTTTCGGACGACGACATCGAGTCGGGCGACCTCTCCCGGTTCGGGACGATCGTGACGGGAATCCGCGCTTTCAATACGCGTCCCGGGCTCAAGGCGCTCCACGCGAAGCTCCTCAGGTACGTCGAGTGGGGCGGAGCGCTCGTCGTCCAGTACGACACGACCGCGGGGCTGGTGACCCCGGAGATCGGGCCGTGGCCCTTCAGGATCTCGCATGACCGGGTGAGCGTGGAGGAGGCGCCCGTCGCGTTCGCGGACCCGGCGAGCCCGCTCCTCCGGGTCCCGAACAGGATCGGTCCCGGCGACTTCGACGGATGGGTGCAGGAGCGGGGGCTCTACTTCGCCGGCTCCTGGGACCCGCGCTATGCCACGCCGCTCTCCCTGAGCGACCCGGGCGAGACGCCGACGCTCGGCTCGCTCCTGTACGCCCGATACGGAAAGGGCGCATTCGTCTACACGGGCCTCGCCTTCTTCCGGCAGCTCCCCGCGGGCGTGCCGGGGGCCTATCGGCTCTTCGTCAACCTGATCGAGGGAGGGCGCGGGGCGAAGTAGGAGACCCGTTGCTAACATCCGCCGCGGCCGTGCCGTTCATTCCCGGGTCGTCCGCCGCCCTCGACGCTCCGCGCTTTCTTCCCACTCTTCCCGCTTACGCCGCCGGCGCAGGACTCATCCTCTGGCTCCTTCACCGCTTCTGGCTCTCCCGTCTCTCGCCGAAGCCAGCGACGCTCGCCGCCTCGCCGATCGCCAAGCTGCTCGTCGCCGCCCTGACGGCTCTCGGCCTTCTCGTCTTCTGCCTC
>JBLMYG010000235.1:0-9781 GCA_050258155.1 Acidithiobacillales bacterium | reverse complement strand
AGGTCGATTCCCGACAGGCGGCCGGTCGTACCCGCTGCGAAGCCGACGAAGGCGGTCAGAACGACGAAGAGGGTGATGCGCGGCTTGGTCAGGGCGAGGTAGTCGGCGACGCGCAGGACGGCCGAGAGGCGCGGTGTCCCCGCGGCCGGCGCGGCCGCCGTGATCCCCCCGGCCCCCGCGAGAGCGGCGGCGCGGGCGCGGCCGAGAGCGAGCGCCAGAAGGACGCCGAGGATCCAGACGAGCCCTCCGACGGCGAGATGGGCCGTCGTCACCGCCACGGCCTTCCTCGTCCAGATGGAGAACGCCCCGAGGGTGACCTGAAAGGCGAGAGCCGTTCCCCAGAGTCCTGCGAGGGTCCCCGCGATCTTGACCTTCTCCCGCACGCGGAAGGCGGCCTGGATCGCCACGATCACGAGGAGGCTCGCCACGACGGCGAAGACCCTGTGGGCGAAGTGAACCGGAACGCCGGGCCGCGCCAGGTCCGCCGCCGACGGCAGCAGCTTTCCGAACGCGAGCGGGAAGTCGGGAATGGCGAGCCCCGCCCCGGTGTGGCGCATGACGGCGCCGAGGAGGATCTGGACGTAGATCGCCGCGGTCGCGGCGGCGGTCCACCCCAACGCCCGGGTGAGGGGCGGCGCATCGGACCTGGAGAGTCCGCGTCCGATCTCGCCCGACGTCCAGGAGGCCGACGTCGTGAAGGCGATCGCCGCCGTGAGCGCGAAGACGATCTGCGCGAGCCCGGCGTGCGCCGAGGAGACCGCCGGCGGAAGCCGCATGAGGACGGTGAGGCCGCCGAGGAGCGCCTGCGCGAGGATCGCGGCGAACGCCAGAAGGCCGAGGCGTCGCACGAACGGCCGCTGTTCGCCCCAGAGGAGGATTCCGGCCTGGAGCCCGACGAAGAGCGAGACGAGGGCGGCCACCAGACGGTGTCCGTGCTCGAAGAGGATTCCGCCGACCATCGGAGGCATCAGCTTCCCGTAGGCGAGCGGCCAGTCCGGAACGGCAAGGCCGGAACCGGTCGACGTGACGAGGGCCCCGGCGATGAGGAGCAGGAAGACGGCGGCCGGCATGGCCCGTGCCGTGCGGCGAACGATTCGGTCCTTCGTCGTTTCCATGGAGTCGTGCGCCTGCCCGCCCCCCTCGTCTCCGGCCCCGTCTTCGGATCCTGTGGGCGATCCGCGAGAAGGGGGGATCATCTTCCGGCGGGGGGAATCGGTCAAGGCGCCCTGGAAAGACATCGGCGAGAATCGCGCCATGCGCGTCGAAGCGGCCGTTCTCCGTCACGTCGAGATGCCGCTGAAGTTCCGTTTCCGGACCTCCTTCGGCGAGACGACGACGAAGTCATTCCTTCTTCTCGAGCTCCTGTCCTCCGGCCTTTCGGGCTGGGGGGAGTGCGTCGCCGAGGAGGGACCGTTCTACTCGCCGGAGACCGTCGGGAGCGCGGAGCATGTCGTGACGCGGTTTCTCCTTCCGCTCGTCGTCGGGAAGGAGATCGCCTCGGCGGAGGAGTTCGAGCAGCGCGCGGCCCGCGTCCGGGGAAACCGGATGGCGAAGGCGGCGGTCGAGACGGCGCTCCGCGATCTCTTCGCGAAGGAAAGGGGGGTCTCCCTCTCGAAGGCGCTCGGCGGGACCCGGACCCGGATCGAGGTCGGCGTGTCGCTCGGTATCTCGCCGACCCTCGGCGAGACGGTCGAGAACGTCCGGAAGCACGTGGCCGACGGATACCGGCGGATCAAGCTGAAGATCGAGCCGGGCACGGACGTGGACCGGGTGAGAGCCGTCCGCGAGGCGTTCCCGTCCGTCGCGCTGACGGTCGACGCCAACGCGTCTTACACCCCGGAGACGGCCGACCGGATCCGCGCCCTCGACCCCTTCGATCTCGACTACATCGAGCAGCCGCTCCACCACGAGGATCTCCTGGCGCACGCCGAGCTGGCGAAGACGCTGAAGACTCCGATCTGCCTCGACGAGTCGCTCCGGTCCGCCGCCGACGCGCAGGCGGCGATCGCCCTCGGCGCGGGCCGGGTCTTCAACGTCAAGATCGGGCGCGTCGGGGGACACGGGGAGGCGCTCCGGATCCACGAGATCGCGACGCGGGCCGGCGTGCCGCTCTGGTGCGGCGGAATGCTGGAGGCGGGTATCGGCCGGGCCCAGAACGTGGCGGCGGCGAGCCTGCCGGGCTTCACGAAGCCGGGCGACACGTCCTCCTCGTCCCGATATTTCGAAGAGGACATCGTCTCGCCGCTTCTCGAGGCCGAGGACGGCGTGATGCCCGTCCCGGACGGGCCCGGGATCGGCGTGGCGGTGCGGCGCGACGTCCTCGAGAGGGTGACCGTCTCGAGAAAGGAGTTCCGGCCGTGAGCGCCGGGCGGCTGGCCGAGCTGGAGTCGCTCTTCGCCGGGCGGAAGGGAGATCTCCTTTCGGTCCTCGAGGAGCTCGTGACGCGCGAAAGCCCGTCCGACGATCCGGAGCGCGTCGGGGCCCTCGCACGGTGGATCGCCCGGCGGATCGCCGCCGCGGGTCTTGTCGCAGAAATCCTGCCGTGCGCCGGGCGCGGCGATGCGCTCCGCGTCCGCCGGGGCGATGCCGGCGGGACGCTCGTTCTCGGGCACCTCGACACGGTCTGGCCCGCGGGGACGCTCGCGGAGCGCCCCTTCCGGGTCGAGGGAGGGATCGCGCAGGGGCCCGGCGTCTTCGACATGAAAGGGGGCGTCGCCGTCGCGCTCGCGGTTCTGGAAGCCGTCGGGCGCGGCGAGGTCCGCCCCGCAGGCGGTCTCTCGCTCCTCTTGACGCCCGACGAGGAGGTCGGGAGCGCCGGCTCGCGCGAGCTGCTGGTGGCCGAGGCGAAGCGTCACGACCGGGCCTTCGTCCTCGAGCCGGCCGGCGACGGCGGCGCCGCCAAGATCGCGCGCAAGGGGGTCGGCCTGGCCATGGTCCGCTTCCGGGGCTTGGCCGCGCATGCGGGGCTGGAGCCCGAGAAGGGGGCGTCCGCTCTCGCGGAGCTCGCGCGCTGCGTCCAGTTCGCCGAGGCGCTCGCGGACCGGGGCCTCGGCACGACCGTCCTTCCGACGTGCGCCCGGGCCGGCTCGAAGGCCAACGTCGTTCCGGAGAGGGGGGAGCTGACCGTCGACTTCCGGTTCTGGACCCCGGCCGAGGGGGCGCGGGTCGAGGCGGCCCTCCGGGCTTACCGGGGAGCCGACCCGAGGGTCCGTGTCGAGATGGAGGGCGGGCTGAATCGGCCGCCGATGGAGGTGACGGGACCCTCTTTGGAGCTCTACCGGACGGCCGCGGCGCTGTCCGCGCAGCTCGGGTTCCCGCTCCCCTCGGCGCGCGTCGGAGGCGCTTCCGACGGGAACCTGACGGCGAGCGCCGGTGTCCCGACGCTCGACGGCCTCGGCCCGGCGGGCGGAGGCGCGCACGCGCGAACGGAGCACCTCCTCGTGGACGACCTCCCGCGCCGCTGCGCGCTTCTCGCGGGGCTTCTCGAGGGGGTGCCGGCATGAAGGGACGCGTCGTGGTCCGCGAGCTCCGATCCGCCGACGAGTTCCACGAGACGATGGTCGTCGCGAAGGAGGCGTGGGGGTTCCACGACCGCGTTCTCTCGCCCTGGACCGACCTGATCGCCGGAACCCACGCCGGAGGGCTGACGGCTGGGGCCTTCGAGAAGCGGCGAATGCTCGGCTTCGTCTTCGGGCTGCCGCGCACGAATCTGGGCGAGCCGGCGCACCACTCCCACCTGCTGGCAGTCCGTCCGGAGGCACAGGGGCGCGGTCTCTCGGTGAGGCTGAAGCTCTTCCAGAGGGAGTGGTGCCTCTCGCGCGGCATCCGCCTCGTGACGTGGACCTACGACCCCTTCCTCCTGAAGAACGCGATGCTAAACATCCGCCGTCTCCGCGCCGTCGTCCGCCGCTTCCTTCCGAACTTTTACGGTTTCATGGGCGGGATCTACGGCAATCTGCCGACGGACCGGTTCGAGGTGACATGGCGCCTCGACGATCCGGCCGTCGTGGCGGCCGCGCGCGGGGAGTCGGCCCCCGGGCCGGCCGACAACCCCGGCATCGCCGTCGCCCGCGGGCGGGGAGCCTACGGCGCCGGCAGAGTGGCTCTTCCTTTCCCGGGGGGAGCGCCGGGCATCTTCCGGACCGATCACGCGGGAACGCTCCGGGCCCGGAAACGATTCGCGGCGTCGGCCTCGGCGCTGTTCGAAAGCGGTTACGAGGTCGACGGCGTCGCCGTGCGCGATTCCGGTCCGGTCTATCTGCTCACGCGGCGCTGACCGGGCCGGCTCTGATAGAGTTTCGCCCACGATTCGAAGAGGAGGGAATTCCATGAAGGCTTTTCGGTTGGTCCTCGCGGTCCTGGTTCTCACCGTCTTCACCGCTCCGGCGTTCGCCGTCGACCTGAAGAGCGACAGCTTTCAGGTGACCGGCACCGTCAGCGCGATGGACGCCTCGTCCATCACCGTGATGAAGGGGAAGGAGCGCTTCCACATCACGAAGGACGCCGCGACGAAGACAACTGGCGACGTCAAGGTCGGGGACAAGGTCACGGTCCACTACAAGATGTACGCCGTCGACATCGAGGCGAAGGCCGAGGCGAAGCCCGCGAAGAAGAAATAGCGGCGGCTTACACAGTCGTCCGGGAATTCCGGGTCGGGGGGGTGGTCCCCCCAAGGCCCCCCCCCAGCTTCTCCGCCTGGAAATGCGCCACGAGCGGGTCGATCAGCTCGTCGAGCCGCCCGTCGAGGATCTCGGCGAGGCGATGGGACGTGAAGCCGATCCGGTGGTCCGTGACCCGCGACTGCGGGAAGTTGTAGGTCCGGATCTTCTCGGACCGGTCGCCCGACCCGACCATCTTCTTCCGGTCGGCCGCGGTGGCGGCGTCGCGGCGCTGCCGCTCGACCTCGTAGAGGCGTGACTTCAGGACCCGCATCGCCTTCGCCTTGTTCTTGATCTGCGACCGCTCGTCCTGGCACTGGACGACGGTGCCGGTCGGGAGATGCGTCAGCCGGACGGCGGAGTAGGTCGTGTTGACGCCCTGCCCCCCCGGGCCCGAGGCGCAGAAGAGGTCGACGCGGATCTCCTTTTCGGAGAGCGCGACCTCGACGTCTTCCGCCTCCGGGAGGACGGCGACGGTGGCGGCCGAGGTGTGGATCCGTCCCTGCGTCTCCGTGGCGGGGACCCGCTGGACTCGGTGCACCCCCCCCTCGTACTTGAGCCTCGAATAGGCGCCCTCCCCTTCGACGATGGCCTGAATCTCCTTGAGCCCGCCGGCGCTTCCGGCGTCGCTCCGGTCGATGACCTCGACCTTCCAGCCGCGGTTCTCCGCGTAACGGACGTACATCCGGAAGAGCTCGCCGGCGAAAAGGGCCGCCTCGTCGCCCCCCGTGCCGGCACGAATCTCGAGGACGACGTTGCGGGCATCGTTCGGGTCTTTCGGCAGCAGCAGAAGCCGGAGAGCCTCCTCCACCGCCGGGAGCCGCTGCCGCAGAAGGTCCAGCTCCTGCCGGGCCACTTCCCTGAGCGGGTCCGCCGCAGGGAGCGTCTCGAGGAGCTCCCGGGCGCCTTCGATCTCCGTCTCGAGGCGGCGGCGCTCGCGGATCTGCTCGACGATCGGCGCGATCTCCTTCATCGCCCGGACGGTCTTGGCGTATTCGACGTGGTCGGACGCGACCTCCTGCGATTCGGAGCGCGCCTTCAGCTCGGCGTACTTCCGTTCGATCTCGGCGAGCTTCTCGTACATCGTCTCGGGGGCCGCGGGCGCCGGGCGCGGCGGCCTGGCGGGCCGGGCCTTACGCCGACGTCGGGGGAACGGTCCGGCCGGTCCGGGCGTACCGCTTCTGGAAGCGCTCCACGCGGCCCGCGGTGTCGACGAGCTTCGCCTTCCCGGTGAAGAAAGGATGGCAGCGGGAGCAGATCTCGAGGCGCAGCTCGCGCTTCGTGCTTTTGGTCTTCCAGGTGTTCCCGCAGGCGCAGTGGGCGGTCACCTCGTGGTACTCGGGATGGATCTTGGGCTTCATGAGGTCCTTCGGCGACCGGCCGCTCGGGTGAGCCGTCGCCAAGCGGCGGAGGATAGCACGACTCGGGCGGGCGGCTCCCGCCGACGTTTCGTTGCTAGACTTCGCGCCGTGCTGATGCTGAACGTCCGGGTGCCCGGGGAGCCCGCGCGGCGGATCCGGCTCGACCGGCCGGCCGTCACGCTCGGCCGTTCCTCGACGAACGACATCCCGCTCTCCGACCGGACCCTCTCCCGCGTCCACGCGCGCCTCGAGCAGATGGACGGCGGGCTCCTCCGCGTGGTGGACCTCGGCTCCCGGAACGGGACGATGGTCAACAACATCCGGATCGCCGAGCCCTTGGCCCTCAAGCCCGGGGACCGGATCCAGCTCGGTGAGACCGTCATCGACGTCATCGAGGAGTCGACGACCCGGGTCGTCATCGACGCCAAGGAGGACGACAGCCTTCGCCGGACGACCTTCCTCCAGTCCTCGAGGGACCTGGTGCGGCCGCACCGTGAGGACAGCGGCTCGCGCCTCGGGGCGGAGGAGCTGGCGCGTCTCAACGCGTCCCTCCGGATCCTCAACGAGGTCTCCGTGGAGCTCCTGTCGGACATTCCCCTCCCGCGGCTCCTGGAGCTGGTCCTCGACAAGGTCTTCACCTACCTGCAGCCGGACCGGGGCCTCCTGATGCTCGCCGACGAGAAAGGGGACCTCCGGCCCGAGCAGGTGAAGTTCGCCGAAGGGATCGACCCGTCGGACATCCGGCTCTCGAAGACGCTCGTCCAGACGGTCGTCGACCGGAAGAACGGCGTCCTCGTCATCGACACCGCGACGGACGGCCAGCTCGCCGCCGCCGAGTCGATCCGTATCCAGGGCGTCACGTCGTGCATGGCGGCGCCGCTCTTCGTCGACGACCAGGTCATCGGTCTCATCTACCTCGAGGTGCGGCTCGGCCGGAAGAGCTTCATGGAGGAGGACCTCCGCCTTCTGACGTCGCTGGCGAACACCGCCGCCGTCAAGATCCAGAACCTCCGGCTTCGCGAGAGCGCCATTGCCCGGGAGCGATTCGAGCGCGAGATGTCGCTGGCGTGGGACATCCAGCGGCGGCTCCTCCCCGAGCACGATCCCGAGCTGCCGCACACCTCGATCCTCGGTCGGACCGTCCCCTCGCGCCGCGTCTCCGGCGACTACTACGATTTCTTCGAGCGCCCCGACGGGACCCTGGACGTGGTCGTGGCCGACGTTTGCGGGAAGGGGATGGGGGCCTCCATTCTCGCGGCGTCGGTGCAGGCCGCCTACCAGGCCTGGGCGGGCGAGAACATCCCCCCCGACCGCCTCTTCTCGCGACTGAACCAGCTCGTCTTCCGGCAGACCAGCCCGGAGAAGTTCATCACGATGATCATGGTCCTCTACGACCCGGCGACCGGCGGTGCCGTCTGGGCCAACGCCGGGCACAACGCCGGGCTCCTCGTGCGCGCCGCCGGCGACAGCGAGCGGCTCGGGGCCCACGGCCCGCCGCTCGGTCTCTTTCCGGGGAAGGCGTACGGCTCCGGCTCGCTGACGCTCGGTGCGGGGGACCTCCTCGTCCTTTACACCGACGGCATCACCGAGGCGGCGAACCCCGAGGAGGTCGAGTTCGGGACCGACCGGCTCCTCGAGGTCGTCCGCGCCTCCCGGGCGAAGCCCGTCGCGCAGATCGAGGTCGACGTCCTCGCAGCGCTCGCCTCGTTCGTCAAGGGTGTGCCGTACGCCGACGACCGGACCTTCGTCCTGCTCCGCCGCGAAGGCTAGAAGGTCTCAGCGCGGAGCCGGCTCCCCGTTCCCCTGCGCCTTCGGCAGCATCCCGTGGCGCTTGAGCATCTCGTTCAGCGTCGTCGGCTTCAGTCGGAGGAGCTCGGCCGCCTTCTTCTGGACTCCTCCGGCGCGCTGAAGGGCGGCCGCGAGAAGCGAGCGGCGGTAGGCGTCGACCGCGTCCTGAAACGCCAGCCCCTCCGGCGGCAGGGTGGAGGGGCGCGGCACGGCCCGCCGCACGGCGTCCGGGAGCTGCTCCACGTCGATGATTCCCGGGCCGAGGATGAGGGCCCGCTCGAGGACGTTCTCGAGCTCGCGGACGTTGCCCGGCCAGTCGTAGTCGAGGAGAGACTTCATCGCCCCGGGCGTCACCGGCGGGACCGGCCGACCGTTGGAGGCCGCCGCCCGTGCGGCCAGCGCCTCGACGAGAAGCGGCAGATCTTCCTTTCGCTCGCGGAGAGGCGGAAGGTGGATCGTGATGACGCAGAGGCGGTAGTAAAGGTCCTCGCGGAATCGGCCTTCCGCGACGAGGCGGGCGAGATCGGCGTTCGTCGCGGCAACGACCCGCGTGTCGGCGCGGACCGGCTCGACGGCGCCGACCGGGAGGAACTCGCGTTCCTGCAGGACGCGGAGGAGCTTGGCCTGAGTCTCGAGCGGGATCGTGCCGATCTCGTCGAAGAAGATCGTGCCGCCGTCGGCGACCTTGAAGAGACCCCGCTTGTCGGCCACGGCGCCGGTGAAGGCGCCGCGCACGTGCCCGAAGAGGTTCGACTCGAGGAGGTCCGGCGGAAGCGAGCCCGAGTTGACGGTGACGAACGGTCCTGCCGCTCGGGGCGAGAGGCGGTGGAGAGCCCGGGCGACGAGCTCCTTGCCGGTACCGCTCTCGCCGGCAACGAGGATCGTCGAGCGCGCGTTCGCGGCCTGCCGGATCGTCTCGAAGACCCGCTCCATCGGGGCGGACCGGCCGACGAGGTCGCCGAGGCCGCCCCTCTTGCCGTCGAGACGGGCCTTGAGCTCGCGGTTCTCCGCGAGGAGCCGCCGCTTCTCGAGGGCCTCCCGTGCCACGTGGACGACCTCGTCGTTCCGGAACGGCTTCGGAAGGTAGTGGTACGCCCCGAGCCGCATCGCGGCGATGGCGCTCTCCACGGACGAATAGGCCGTGATGACGACGATCGGCAGGTCCGGCCACCTTTGGCGGACCTCGGAGAGAACCTCGAGCCCCGGCCGGTCGGGGAGCATCAGGTCGAGCAGCAGGAGGTCGATGCTTTCCCGGGCCAGCCGGTCGAGGCCCGCGGCCGCTGTGCCGGCCTCCACCGTCCCGAACCCCGACTTCTCCAGAACCGTCCGGAGGACGTCGCGGATGACGGGCTCGTCGTCGAGGATCAGGATCGTCATCGGGTCAGGGCGCCGGCGGCAGCGCCACTACGAAGCGCGCACCACCGTCCGGGCGTGGCGCCACGTCGAGCGATCCGCCGTGCGCCCGGATGATATCCCTCGCGATCGTCAGCCCCAGCCCGGTCCCGCCCTGCGACGTCTTCGTCGAATAGAACGGCTCGAAGACGCGGTCTTGCGCCAGCGGCGGCAGCCCCGGCCCGTTGTCCTCGACGAGAAAGAGGACCTTCCCTTCCTCGGTCGCCACCGAGAGTCGGACGGCGGGTGGTGGCGCCCCCCCCTCGCGAGCCTCTCCGGACAGCGCCGCCTCGGCGCCGTTTTTCAAAAGGTTGACGAGGACCTGAAGCAGCGCGTCGGCGTGACCCATGACCCGCGGGGCCTCGGCAGGGAGAGAGACCGTCAGCCGGACGCCGCGCGCACCCACCTCCTCCTCGAACACCCGGCTCGCTTCGCGAGCGAGAACGGACGCGTCGAGGGGCGTGCGCTCCCGGGGCGCGCCACGGGCGAGGTCGAGGAGGCTTCCGACGAGCCGCGACGCGCGGAACGCCTGCCGCTCGATCTTCTCGAGCACCGGCCGGCGGGGGTCGCTCTCGGGGGTCT
>JBLMYG010000234.1:0-2972 GCA_050258155.1 Acidithiobacillales bacterium | reverse complement strand
ATTCGACGGTTCTCCAGGCCCAGCAGCAGCTCTTCCCGTCCGAGCTGAACCTGGCCGACTCGCGTGCCTCGCTCTTCGTCTCGCTCATCGACATCTACAAGGCGATGGGGGGCGGGTGGGTAACGGCCGCGGCGAGTACGACGACTGACCGCGCCCCGGCGCGATAGCTCGAGCCCGGGACGGGCAAGGCGTCACGCCACGGGACGATGTCGTTCGGAGAGGCGAGCGAGGTGTCGATCCACCGCCGCCACCCGCGGCCCGTCCCCGCCGCAGCCGCCGGCAGCTCGAAGACGAGCGGCTCCCACCAGGCGTTCAGGAGCGTGTGGACGAGAAGCTTCTCCTTCCGGAACTCGGCCGTGAGCGCGAGGCTGTGGGAGCTGTCGCTCCAGTCGGGCTGGCCGATACGGACGCCGCTCCACGCGAAGTTTGCCCTCCGGAGAAGCTCGGACAGGCTGATGCGGTCCAGTTCCGGATCGGGATCCCGGAGAACCCTTCGCCGGGCGAGCAGGCTCACGAACCGGTGGACGTCGGCGTGCTTCTCGACGAGCCTCCAGTCGAACCAGCTCGTTTCGTCGTCCCTGCAGTAGGCGTTGTTGTTCCCGAGCTGGGTGCGGCGCACCTCGTCGCCCATCAGAATCATCGGCATCCCGAGCGAGAGCAGCGTGACCGCCAGAAAGTTCTTGACCTGCCGGTTCCGAAGGTTCTCCACGGCGGGGTCGTCCGTCGGGCCCTCGACGCCGCAGTTCCAGCTCCGGTTGTCGTCGGTTCCGTCGCGGTTCTCCTCCCCGTTCTCCTCGTTGTGCTTCCGGTCGTACGAGACGAGATCGTTCAGGGTGAAGCCGTCATGGCACGTCACGAAGTTGACGCTCTGCTCTGCCTCGCGGTTCTCGTGGGCGTAGATCTCGGGGCTTCCGAGCAGCCGGTCGGCGATTCGCTTCACGAACCCTTCCTCGCCGCGGAAGAAGGAGCGGACGTCGTCCCGGAACCTGCCGTTCCACTCTTTCCAGGCGTCCCCGGCGAACCGTCCGACCTGGTAGAGGCCCGCCGCGTCCCAGGCCTCGGCGATCAGCTTCGTCCCTGCGAGCGCCGGCTCCGACTCGATGTCCCAGAGGGCCGGCGGGCTCGCGAGGACGCTGCCCGACTCGTCGCGCGCGAGGATCGACGCGAGGTCGAACCGGAATCCGTCCACGTGCATCTCCCGGACCCAGTACCTGAGGCTGTCGAGAATCATCCGGCGGACGACGGGATGGTTGGCCTTCAGGGTGTTCCCGGTACCGCTGTAGTTCGTGTAGCGCGAGCGGTCCGCATCGAGGAGGTAGTACGTTGAGTTGTCGAGGCCCCGGAAGCAGAACGTCGGCCCGTTCTGGTCCCCTTCGGCCGTGTGGTTGAAAACGACATCCAGAATCACCTCGATCCCGCAGCGGTGGAGCGCCTTGACCATGTCGCGGAACTCGTCGACCGCGCCGAGCGGACCGGGACACGAGCTGTAGGCGGGGTGGGGCGCGAAGAAGGAGATGGGAGAGTAGCCCCAGTAGTTGAGCCGTCCCGGAGGAGCGTCCTCGGGGTCGAAGTGAAAGACCGGGAGAAGCTCCACGGCGGTGATTCCGAGGGCCCCGAGGTAAGGGATCTTCTCGACGAGGCCGGCGAACGTTCCGCGCTTCGCCTCGGAGACGCCGGAGCTCGGGCTCCGTGTGAAGCCCCGGACGTGCATCTCGTAGACGATCGTCCGCGAGCTCGGCGTCCGGAGGGGCCGGTCCCCTTGCCAGTCGTAGCCGGCGACATCCACCACGACGCTCTTCATCGCGGTCTCGGCGTTGTCGCCGGCCGCGCGGGCCGCCTCGCGGTCGTACCCCCGCGGAACGGCGACCGACCGCCCGTACGGGTCCAGGAGGACCTTCTCCGCGTCGAATCGGAGACCGCGTGCCGGATCGAAGGGGCCGCGCGCGCTGTAGGCATAGATCTGACCGGGCCCGAGGCCCTGGACGAAGACGTGCCAGTAGTAGTACGAGCGGCCGGCCACCGGGTCGATCGGGATCACGCGCGAGGGACGGGCGTCGTCCACGTGGTCGAACAGGAGGAGCTCCATCCCCGTGGCGTATCTTGAGAAGACGCTGAAGTTCACGCCCCCGGGCCGGACCATGGCGCCGAGGGGGGAGCTCTGACCTGCCGTCTCGGGAGCGCTCATCTCGTTTCCGCCTCCCCTTTGCCCGTCTGTCCGGTGCCGGCAGCATCGCGGTCGGCGAGGACGAGCGCGTTCTCCGGACGGACGCGCCCGGCGGGAATTTTCGCGTCGTGGGCGAGAAGGCGCTTCAGCAGGGGAGCTTTCTCGGCGCCGGTCACGAGCCAGAGGATCTTGCGGGCCCGGTCGAGGACCGGAAAAGTCAGCGTCATCCGCTGCCGTCCCATGTAGACGCCGGTGAGTGCGACATCCCGGTCCGTGACATTCAGGACCGGACCGTTCGGAACCAGTGACGCCGTGTGGCCGTCGGCTCCGAGACCGAGGTGGACGAGGTCGAGGACGGGCGGCGAGCCCCCCAGGGATTGGAGCGTCGTCGCGTAGTCGCCCGTGGCAGCCTCGAGGTCGGCGGACGCGACCGGCATCGCGTGAAGGTTCTGTGGCGGGAGCGGGGCTCGCGAAAGAAGGCTTTCTCGGATGTGGGTCAGGTTCCTGTCCGGATGGCCCTCCGGTGCGATCCGCTCGTCGACCTGGAAGACATGGACAGAGGCCCAGGGGACGGCTTCATCCGCGAGGGCGCGGAGCATCACCCACGGCGTCCGTCCGCCGCTCACCGCCACGAGAAAGCGGCCGCGCGCGGCCACGGCGGCGTGCGCCTCGGTGGCGATCACTCTTGCGGCCTCTCTCGCGGCGGCGTTCGCGTCAGGGAAGACTTCCAGCTTCACGGAGCCGCGCCCTCTGCCTCAGCCGGCCGCGGTCGGGTCGTGCCAGCCGCCGGGGGGCGTGACCGTGGGAT
>JBLMYG010000233.1:0-3944 GCA_050258155.1 Acidithiobacillales bacterium | reverse complement strand
CCCGCCGGAAGCTGCTGCCGTCGACCGAGATCTTCGCGCCCGTCGTTCCGTTGAAGCTGAACCGGATGCGCTGCGTATCGGGACTCCGCAGGACTCTCAACATCTGGTCCTTGATCGCCATCGGGCGTCTCCCTGCTCGCGCTCAGCCGAACTTCGCCAGCTCGGTGAGGAAGCGGTCCTGCCAGGCGTGGCCACGATTCTCCGAGATCCCGCCGCCAATCAGGATCGCGAAGACGTAACGCTGGCCGCTCCTCGCGGTGATGTACCCGCAAAGAGTGACGACGCCGCTGATCATCCCCGTCTTCGCGACGACCTTCCCGATCGTGGCGTCGGTCGTGAGTCGGTGGCGAAGCGTCCCGTCCGGGTCCCCGGAGACGGCCATCGTTCTTTCGAAGGCTTCGAAGTGCGGCCAGCGGGTCGCGAGCGCCTGCAGGAAGTCGACGTACGCCCCCGCGCTCGCCCGGTCGTTCCGCGAGCGGCCGGAGCCGTCGGCGAGCTGGAACCGGCCCGGGTCGAGGCCGAGCGAGGACAGGAAGTCGCGCACCTCGGCGAGGCCGTTCTCCCACGACCCGACGTGCCGCCGCTCGGCCCCCATCGTCTTGAGGATCTGCTCGGCGAAGAACGACTGGGACCGCTTGTTGGTCACAGCCATCGCCGTGAGGAGCGGCGTCTCGTGCGTGTGAAGGAGGACCCGGACGGCCGGCGCCGCAGGCCCTTCGCTCGCCTGGGTCAGCTCCTCGGGAGGCCTTTCGACCGTGATGCCGGCGTCGGCGAGGACGCGCGTGAGGGCGGCGGCGAAGTAGAGCGGCGGATCGGGAACGGTGATGTCGCCCATCCAGGTCCGGTTCCGACCCACGCTCCCGGCGGCGATGACCGTGTGACTCCCGGCCGGGCGCCGGACGCCCATCCACGTCCGCGAGGCGGTCGTCGTGACCCGCCCGATGAGCGAGAGAAGGTACGGACCCGCCGGATGGAATCCGAGGACCGCCGGGCGCCCGGGCCGGAGCCCGCCGGAAGCGCGGACGAGGACGACGTTGTCGTTGTACGAGAGGGCGGAGACCGGCGCCTGGTACCAGCGTCCCTCCTGCTCCTCCGGCCAGTCCGGATGGACTTTCACGTCGTCAAAGAACGTCGTGTCGAGGAGGAGCCCCCCTTCCACCCGCCGGATTCCCTGCCGTGCGAGCGACTCGGCCCAGGGACGGAAGACCGCGAGAGGGTCGTCGTCGTAGAAGCGGCCGGAGATGGCCGGGTCGCCACCACCGACGACGACGAGGTGCCCCGGGAGCGTCCCGTCGGGGCCGATCTCCGTATCGCGGTAGAGGCGCGTCCGGAAGCGATAATCCTCGCCGAGCCGGTCGAGGGCCGCGGCGGTCGTGATGAGCTTGGTCGTGGACGCGAGAGTCAGCGGCCTGTCGGCGTTCACGGCGACGAGCGGCGTCGCCTCCCCGACCCGCTCGACGACGACGGCGTACTCGGAGCGGGCGACGGGGCGCCTCTTTGCCGCCCAGGCGAGACGCTGCTCCAGCGTCTGGGGCACCGCAGGCTTTCTCGGACGTCTGGCTGTCCCCTTTGCGGCGGCGGCCGCCGGGAGGGCGAGGAGGGCCGCCCCGAGCACGAGAAGGGCAAACCTCTGGCGCGTCGCTGGCCGTCGCATGGCTCTAAGACCCGTATTCTAGGCGAACAGCGGTCTCGGCGTCCCGAATAGAATGGGGCGTGAGCCTCGCCGTCGATCTCGCGCGGAAGATCGTCACCGTCTCCCCCGCCACCCTCCTGTCCGGGGCCTACCGCCGGATCGGCTTCGACCGGGGCGACGGTTTCGAGCGGCTCTGGATCGGACAGGCGGTGCACCGCCGGGTCCTCGCGGAGCTCACGCGGACCGTGCCGGGCTACCAGACCGAGCGGGGGATTCGGCTGAGCTTTCCCGTGGACGACTTCACGGCCGTTCTCGAGGGGCGCATCGACGGGCGATTCGAGGATGGAGGGCGCGTGGTCGTCGACGAGGTCAAATCGCTCCACTTCGTCGAGGACCTCGGGAAGCTCCCGGGCTCGCCGCGCCTCGCCCGCTTCGAAACGCAGCTTCGGTGGTACCTTCTCGCCGTCTCCCGCGCGGAAGAACGCGACGTCTCCGGCCGGCTCGTCCTCGCCGACATCGAGACGGGCGCCACCCGGCTTCACGGCGTCACGTTCGACTCTGAAGCGACGCTCGCCGACCTGAAGCGCCGCGTCCGCTGGCTCCTCGCCGACTTCCACGCGGCGCACGCTCTCGCGGGGGTCAAGCGTGCCGAGGCGGCGACGCTCCCCTTCCCCTTTCCCGCTTTTCGCCCGGGCCAGCACGAGATGGCCGAGGCGGCGGCGAAGGCCGCCGCGACGGGCGCCCATCTCCTCGTCGAGGCGCCGACCGGGATCGGCAAGACGGCCGCCGCCCTTCACCCGCTCCTCGTCGACGCGCTCGCCCGGGGCCGCAAGCTGTACGTCCTCACCGCGAAGACGACACAGCAGGAGATGTTCGTCCGGACGCTCGACGCCCTCGAAGCCGACTCCTTCCGGGCGATCCGCCTCCGGGCGAAGGAGCGGATGTGCGCGAACGACGTCGTCCTCTGCCACGAGGACCATTGCCGCTTCGCAAAGGACTACGCGGCCAAGATGGAAGCGTCCGGGCTCGTCGAGCGGCTTCTCGATTCGCGGCGCCACCTCGAACCGGGCGACGTCTTCGAGGAGGCCCGGCGGGAGGAGGTCTGCCCCTTCGAGGTCTCCCTGGAGCTGGCCGAGCGCGCCGACGTCGTCGTCGGCGACTACAACTACGTCTTCGATCCGGTGGTCGCCCTCTCGGGAGCGAGGGACCCCGCGGCGCTCGGCACCGCCCTCCTGCTCGTCGACGAGGCTCATAACCTCGTCGACAGGGGGCGCGGCTATTACTCTCCCGACCTCTCGGATGCCGCCCTCTGCGCCCTCGAGGAGCGGATCGGATCCTTCTCCGCACGGACCTCCTGGGACGCGGCGGAGGCCGCTCGGCGCATCCGGCGCGTCGTCACCGAGGCCGCGAGCCGCCTGCCGGAGGGGTCCTCCGAGGCTGCCGACCTCGTCCCGCTGGACGGGACGCGGCTCGACGACCTCAGACTCGACCTCGAGGCGCTCCTGGTCCGGCATCTCGCCGACCTCCGTTCCGGCGCCGAGCGAATTCCGGACGACCCCGTGCTCGATCTCTACTTCACCTTCGCGAGGTTTCACGACGTGGCCCGGATGGCGGAGCCCCCCGGCGCGGCCGCGCCCGACCCCGCATTCGACGTCATCGCCTCGCGGGACCGGTCCGGGGCGCGCCTCGCGATCCTTTGCAAGGACCCGTCCCGCCCGCTGGGCGCCGTTCTGAACGCCGCCGCCGCGACGGTGGAGATGTCGGCGACGCTGACGCCGCCCGAGTTCTATCGCGATCTCTTCGGCCTCGACCGCGAGCGGACCGACGTCCTCCGGCTCCCATCCCCCTTCCCCAGGGAAAACCGCGCGGTCCTCATCGCCGCCGACGTGGATACGTCCTTCTCCGCGCGGGAGCGGGACGCGCCGCGCCTCGCGGCCGTCGTGGCCGACGTCGCCCGCGCCTGCCCGGGGAACGTCCTCGCCCTCTTCCCCTCCTACCGTTTCCTCGACGCGGTGCGGGTGCACCTCCCGTCCCTTCCGGCGCGCCGCGTCCTCCGCCCCTCGGACCGCTCGACCGAGCTGGAGAGGAGCGCCACGCTCGATGCGCTTCGGGACGGGGGACCGCCGGTTCTTCTCCTCGCCGTCTCGGGCGGGGCGTTCGCCGAGGGTGTGGACTACCCCGGGGAGATGCTGAGCGCCGTCGTCGTCGTCTCGCCGGCGCTCCCTCAGGTTCGCTTCGAGCAGGAGCGGATGCGGAGCTACTTCGAAGAGCGCTTCGAGAAGGGCTTCGAGTACGCCTACGTCGTCCCGGG
>JBLMYG010000232.1:0-12975 GCA_050258155.1 Acidithiobacillales bacterium | reverse complement strand
AGGGACGGGCACAGAACCGGCGGACGGAGGTCATCCTCCCGGACTAACCGCCCTTTCGGGGGTCCGTCCGGCGCACGAGAAGCGACGCCACGATCGCCCCGCCGATCAGGGCGGCGATGATAGCGAGCGACCAGGAGACCGGGAACTTCCCGCCGAAGGCTTCGTTCAGCCATGCCATCTTAAGGCCGACGAAGATCGGGACGATGCCGGGCAGGGCCGTGAGGCGCGGCACCTGCGGGAAGCGCCAGGCCGCGTACTTCCAGAGCACGACCCCCACCGCGAGGGCGAGCGCGAGCATGGCGAAGACGACGAGAAGATTGATGAATGTGACGCGACCCTTGGGGCTTGCTCTGGAAGCCCTGTCGATCCCGACGGCCTAAACGCCCGGGGTAGGATCCGTGGCGGTGATTCGTCGGGAAGGAAGCTGATGCAGAAGACAACGCGGTTCAATGTGGCTTATGTCCTCGTGGCCCTCATGGGAGTGGTCGTTCTCCACGACGTGTGGGTCGGCTACCGATCGGTGACGACGCTGGCCTACAGCGAGTTTCAGAAACTGGTCGCAGAAGGCAAGGTGAAGGAGATCGTCATCTCCCAGGGGGAGATTCGCGGCGAGCTCAAGGACCCCGAAGCCTCCGGCAAGAAGCTTTTTCGGACGACGAGGGTGGACAATTCGCTTGCGCAGGAGCTTCAGGAGCACGGCGTGAAGTTCTCCGGCCAGGCCGAGAGCAAGCTGCTCTCCACGCTCCTCTCCTGGATCCTGCCGGTGCTTCTGTTCTTCGGGATATGGATGCTTCTGATGCGACGCGTCTCCGGTCAACTCGGTGCGGGCGGCGGGCTCATGTCGATCGGCAAGAGCAAGGCGAAGGTCTACGTGGAGACCGACACGAAGACGACCTTTGCCGATGTGGCAGGCGTCGAAGAGGCCAAGGCCGAGCTGAGGGAGACGGTCGAGTTCCTCAAGGACCCTGGCCAATACGGACGCCTGGGCGCACGGATGCCGAAAGGGATTCTTCTCGTCGGCCCGCCCGGAACAGGGAAGACGCTTCTCGCGCGAGCCGTGGCCGGTGAGGCGGGAGTCCCATTCTTCTCGATCTCGGGATCGGACTTCGTCGAGATGTTCGTCGGCGTGGGGGCGGCCCGAGTCCGGGACCTCTTCGAACAGGCCCGGCAGAAAGCTCCGGCCATCGTCTTCATCGACGAGCTCGACGCCCTGGGGAGGGTGCGTGGCGCGTCTCCGTTCGCCGGCGGGCACGACGAGAAGGAACAGACGCTCAACCAGCTCCTGGTCGAGATGGACGGCTTTGATCCGACGGGCGGCATCGTTCTTCTAGCCGCCACGAACCGCCCCGAAGTCCTGGATCCGGCCCTCCTGCGGGCAGGGCGATTCGACCGCCAGGTGCTCGTGGACAGGCCCGACAGGCGGGGGCGCGTCGAGGTGTTGAAGGTCCACGTCAGGAAGGTCAAGCTCGATGCCGGTGTCGATCTCGAACAGATCGCGGCGCTCACGCCCGGCTTCACGGGCGCGGACCTCGCGAATCTCGTGAATGAAGCGGCGCTGGCCGCCACCCGCCGGGGCGCAGACAGCATCTCGCTCGGCGATTTCAACACGGGAGTCGAGCGCATCGTCGCCGGCCTGGAGCGCAGGAACAGGCTCCTGAACCCGCGTGAGCGCGAGATCGTCGCCTATCACGAGATGGGCCACGCGATCGTGGCTGCCGCGATTGCAGGCTCCGACCCGGTTCACAAGGTCTCGATCATTCCGCGCGGCATCGGGGCCCTGGGCTACACGATCCAGCGGCCGACCGAAGACCGCTACCTCATGACGCGGGCCGAGCTCGAGAACAGGATGGCCGTGCTCATGGGCGGCCGGGCGGCCGAGCACGTCGTCTTCTCGCACTTTTCCACCGGGGCGGCGGACGACCTGGCCAAGATCGCGGATATCGCACGGAGCATCGTCACGCGCTACGCCATGGAGCCGGGGCTCGGCCACGTCGCGCTCGAGACGGAGCAGCGCTCGCTCCTCGGCCCCGGCGGAGAGCCGCTGCGGCAAAAGCTCTATGGTGACGACACGGCGAGGGAGATCGACTGCGCCGTGCGGAAGACGGTCCTCACCGCTTTCGAGCGAGCCTCGTCGATACTGAGAGACAACCGCGAGCTGCTCGAGAGGAGCGCGCGTCTTCTGCTGGAGAAGGAGACTCTCGACACCCCTGATCTGGAGCGACTCTTCTCGGCCGTGAAGGCTGCGCCGCCCACCTTTGCCCCTGCCGTTGCGCCCTGCGACCAGCCGGCAGCAGCGGTCTCATGAGGTGGCGAGCTCTCGGGGAATGATCGGGGTCAGACCGCGGCCCCTGCCCGTCCTCCGCACGAGCAAAGAAGGGAGGCGCCGGCGCGGCGTCAATCCCTCGTTGGGGCCGGGACGCCGAGGTCTTTCGCGATCTGATCGAGAAGCGTCGACTCCTCCGACATGACCTTGGGGCCGATCCCGAGGAACCCTCCCGAGGCCTCGGCCACCTCGACCGAGCGGTCCACGATGTGACGGGCCACCCGCTCCTTCGCTTCGGGGTTCGCGTCGAGCATCCGCCGCAGCAGCTTGAAGGCGTGCTCGAAGAAGCTGGGGCCGGGCCGCGCAGCGAGCCACCCTTCCAGGCGTGCCCACGCCGGGCTCTTAGGGTCGAGGCCGCGCTCGCGAGCCACCTGGAGGATCTTCCGCCGCTCTTTTTCGCTGACCTCCCCGTCGCTCCAGGCCACCATGAAGAGCGGCACCACGAAGAGGAGGGGCACGGTCTCGGGGGCGAAGCCGTGCTCCTCGAGGTCTTCGAGGTAGGCCTCATCGGCCACCCCGACGACCTCCGCGAGCCGGGCGCGCCACGCCCGGCGCTGGCTCTCCTTCTGGGCCTTCTCAAGGAGCTGACGGTCCCTCGCCCGGAACCACGCATCTTCCTTCTTTCGCGCAAGATCGCCGGCCGCACGAGAGCTTTTCGTCCTCATTCTCATCCTCCGAAAGCCGGCCCCGGCCATCGGTTTCGGCCGGCCACACGGCGAACTCTAACGTAGTGTGGACCTCCCCGGAGCGACCGCACCGTGGTGGGACGATCCAGGGACTTGTAAAGACCAAAGAGCCCGCGGCGAGACGACGGGAGTTTCCAGCTCTCTCGTTTCTGACGGTCGGCGGCTGCACAGCAGCCGCCGCATATAGGAAACGAATCAGGACCGGCCGGATCCGCGAACGGTCAGCGCGACACCCCGGTTCGAAAGCAAGTCACGCGGTCTTGCCTTCGCCTCAGCCCGGCTGAGCCGGCAGGATCCCCTTCCTCGGGAAGAGGAGCGAGGCGACGACGGAGGCCGCGATGCAAGCGCTGATGATCAGGAGCGACCAGGAGACCGGGAACTTCCCCCCGAAAGCATCGTTCAGCCATGCCATCTTAAGGCCGACGAAGATCAGGACGACGCCGAGGCCGTACTTCAGCAGGTAGAACTTCCCGACGGCCCCCGCCAGGAGAAAGAACATGGCACGGAGGCCGAGGATGGCGCAGATGTTCGACGTGAAGACGATGAGCGGCTCGTCCGTGATGGCGAATATGGCCGGGACCGAGTCGATGGCGAAGACGATGTCGGTGAACTCGATGAAGACGAGGGCGAGGAAGAGCGGCGTCGCGACGAACCGGCCGGCCTCCCGGAGGAAGAAGCGCTGTCCATGCAGCTCGTGCGTCACCGGAAAGACCTTCTTTACGAGCCGGATGGCGATGTTCTTCTCCGGATCGATCGGCTTTTCCGGGACGAACAGGATCTTCAGGCCCGTCAGGATCAGGAAGCCGCCGAAGACCCAGAGGACCCAGTGAATCGAGAGAAGGGCCGCGCCGAGCGCGATGAAGACCGACCGGAAGACGAGGGCGCCGAGGATCCCCCAGAAGAGGACCCGGTGCTGGACCTCGGATGGAATGTGAAAGAACGTGAAGATGACGACGAAGATGAAGATGTTGTCGACCGAGAGAGCCTTCTCGACGATGTAGCCGGTCAGGTACTCGAGGAACACCTGCCACGCCGCGGCCTCCGGGACGAAGCCGGGCAGGGCCGTGAGGCGCGGCACCTGCGGGAAGCGCCAGGCCGCGTACTTCCAGAGCACGACCCCGACCAAGAGGGCCAGGACGACCCAGACGACACTCCATGCCGAGGCCTCCCTGAAGGAGACGGTGTGCGCCTTCCGGTGGAAGACGCCCAGATCCAGCGCGAGAACAGCCAGGACGAGCAGCAGAAAGAGCCCGTAGACCCACCAGTACTCTCCGAACGGAAAGAGGACGACGTTCGGGGCCAATCAGACGGGCCGGAGGCCTCCCGTCCGCGCCATCTCCTCCAGCCGCTGGATCCGCTGCTGGGTGGACGGATGGGTCGAGAAGAGGCCCGCGAGGCCGCCTCCCTTGAAGGGATTGACGATGAAGAGGTGCGCCGTGGCGGGCGAGCCGTGCATCATCGGCACCTCGGCCTTCCACGACTCCAGCTTCGAGAGGGCGCCCGCCAGCGCCAGCGGGTTTCCGGTGATCTGCGCGCTCGCCTCGTCGGCGAGAAACTCGCGGGAGCGGGAGATCGCCATCTGGATCAGCATCGCGGCGATGGGAGCCATGATCACCGCGACGAGACCGGCCCAGGGGCTCCCTCCCTCGCGGTCGTCGCTGCGGCCCCCGCCGAACCAGAGCGCCATCGTGGCGAGGTTCGAGAGGGCGCCCGCCATCGTGGCCGCGACCGCCATGATCAGCGTGTCGCGATGCCTGACGTGCCCCAGCTCGTGGGCGAGCACCCCGGCGATCTCGTCCCGGTTCATGAGGCGGAGGAGGCCCTGTGTGGCTGCGATGGCGGCATGGTCGGGGTTCCGCCCGGTCGCGAAGGCATTCGGGGCCTCCTCGGGGATGACGTAGACCTTCGGCATCGGGAGGGAGGCTTTCTGCGTCAGGTCCCGGACGATGGCGTAGAGCTCCGGAGCGTCGGCCTCGGAGACCGGCTGCGCGCGGTACATCGCGAGGACGATCTTGTCGGAGAACCAGTAGCTCCCGAAGTTCATGACGAGGGCGAGCACGAGGGCGATCATCATTCCCTGCTGGCCGCCGATGAGCTGGCCCAGCCAGAGGAGCAGAGCCGTCAGAGCCGCGAGAAGAACGAGGGTCTTGATCTGATTCATTCAGTGACCTCCGGGCGCCCGGCCGGGCCCCCGACTTCGACCAGCTTATACGATCGAGGGATTCCGCGGGATTCAGGTTCCCTCGACAGGTGTAAACGACTGATTCCCCACTGATTCATACGGATCATGGCCTTCGGAGAGGAGGCGTCGAATGATCGCTCCGTTACGGGGGGTTCCGCGTATGTCAGAAGTCCGCTCTCTCACCCTCGATGGGAATGAAGCCGTCGCGTCCGTCGCCCACCGGACGAACGAAGTCATCGCCATTTACCCGATCACCCCTTCCTCGAACATGGGCGAGTGGGCCGACGAGTGGTCCGCGAAGGGGATGAAGAACATCTGGGGGACCGTTCCCGAAGTCGTGGAGATGCAGTCGGAAGGGGGGGCGTCGGGTGCGGTGCACGGAGCGCTCCAGGCCGGAGCCCTGTCCACGACGTTCACCGCGGCGCAGGGCCTCCTCCTGATGATCCCGAACATGTACAAGATCGCCGGGGAGCTGACCTCGTACTGCATGCACGTGGCGGCGCGTACGGTGGCCACGCACGCCCTGTCGATCTTCGGGGATCACTCCGACGTCATGGCCTGCCGGCAGACCGGCTTCGCCATGCTCTGCTCAAACTCGGTGCAAGAGGCCCACGACTTCGCGGCCATCGGGCAGATGGCCACGCTCCGGTCCCGTGTCCCGGTCCTCCATTTCTTCGACGGCTTCCGGACGTCGCACGAGGTCGCCAAGATCGACGTCCTCTCGGACGAGGACCTTCGCGCCCTGCTCGACGCGGAGGCGATCGCCGAGCACAAGGCCCGGGCCCTCTCGCCGGACCGCCCGGTCCTCCGGGGCTCGGCCCAGAACCCCGACGCCTTCTTCCAGGCCCGCGAGGCGGGCAACCGGTGGTACCTCGCCTGCGCCGGCATCTTCCAGCAGGAGATGGACCGGTTCGCCAGGCGGGTCGGCCGTGCGTACCGCCTCTTCGACTACGTCGGCCATCCGGAGGCCGAGCGCGTCATCGTCCTCATGGGCTCCGGCGCCGAGGCCGCGCACGAGACCGTGGAGTGGCTCGTCAGACGGGGCGAGAAGGTGGGCCTCGTGAAGGTCCGCCTCTACCGCCCCTTCGATATTCCGGCCTTCGCCGCCGCACTTCCGAAAACGGTGAGGACGATCGCCGTCCTCGACCGGACGAAGGAGCCGGGTGCCATCGGCGACCCGCTCTACCTCGACGTCGTGACCGCGCTCGTGGAGGCGAAGGCTGCGGGCCAGACGCATTTCGCGGCGGACCCGATGGTCGTCGGGGGCCGCTACGGCCTCTCCTCGAAGGAGTTCAACCCGGCGATGGTCAAGGCGGCCTTCGACGAGCTGGCGAAGAGCGCACCGAAGAACCACTTCACCGTCGGCATCGTGGACGACGTGACACACACCTCCCTCCCCGTCGACCCCGGATTCGACATCGAGCCGGACGAGGTCAGCCGGGCCGTCTTCTACGGGCTCGGGGCCGACGGCACCGTCAGCGCGAACAAGAACTCGATCAAGATCATCGGCGAGGAGACGGGGAAGGAAGCCCAGGGCTACTTCGTCTACGACTCGAAGAAGTCGGGCGCCGTCACGATCTCGCACCTTCGCTTCTCCGAGAAGCCGATCCGTTCGACCTACCTCGTCGGGAAGGCGAAGTTCGTCGCCTGCCATCAGGAGTCGTTCCTCGACAAGTACGACGTCCTCGAGGTGGCGGCACCGGGCGGGACGGTCCTCCTCAACGTCGGCCGGCCGCTGTCCGAGGTCTGGGACGCCCTCCCCCGCGAAATGCAGGAGACGATCCTGGAGAAGAACCTGAAAGTCTTCGTCATCGATGCCTACGCGGTCGCCCGGGAGCTCGGGATGGGGGTCCGGATCAACACGATCATGCAGACCTGCTTCTTCGCCATCTCGGGCGTCCTGCCGCGCGAGGAGGCGATCGCCCAGATCAAGAAGGCCGTCGAGAAGACGTACGGACGGAAGGGGCCGGAGATCGTCAAGAAGAACTTCGCGGCCATCGACGGGACGCTCGAGCACCTCCACGAGCTCCCGGTCCCGGGGAAGGTCACCTCGACACGGGCGCGGCCCCCGATCGTTTCCGAGAACGCCCCCGATTTCGTCAAGCGCGTCTCGGCGGTCATGATGATGGGGAAGGGGGACCTTCTCCCCGTCAGCGCCTTCCCGCCCGACGGGACGTGGCCGCTCTCGACGGCCCGGTGGGAGAAGCGGAACATCGCCCTCGACATCCCGGTCTGGGACGAGAAGATCTGCATCCAGTGTAACAAGTGCGCGATGGTCTGCCCGCACGCCGCCGTCCGCGTGAAGGTCTACGACCCGGCCCTCCTCTCGAAGGCTCCGCCCACCTTCAAGTCGATGGACTTCAAGGGGATTGAGTACAAGGGGAAGAAATACACCGTCCAGGTGGCGCCCGAGGACTGCACCGGCTGCACGCTCTGCGTGGCGGTCTGTCCGGCCAAGGACAAGTCGAACCCGAAGCACAAGTCGCTCGACATGCACCCGCAGCGCCCGCTCCGCGAGGCCGAGGCCGCGAACTTCGCCTACTTCCTCGACCTCCCGGAGGCCCCGCGCGAAACGGTCCGGCTGGACGTGAAGGGGACGCAGTTCTTCGAGCCGCTGTTCGAGTTCTCGGGCGCCTGCGCCGGCTGCGGTGAGACCCCGTACATCAAGCTCCTGACGCAGCTCTTCGGGGACCGGACGCTCATCGCCAATGCCACCGGCTGCTCGTCCATTTACGGCGGCAACCTACCGACGACCCCCTACGCGACGAACCGCGACGGCCGGGGCCCGGTCTGGTCCAACTCCCTCTTCGAGGACAACGCCGAGTTCGGCTTCGGATTCCGGCTCGCCATCGACTCGCAGAAGGAGTACGCGGCCAACCTCCTCAAGGCGCTCTCGCCGGCCCTCGGTGACGCGCTCGTCGGCGAGCTCCTGGCGGCCGACATGTCGACCGAGGCCGGCATCGAGGCACAGCGCCGGCGCGTCCAGGCCCTCCGCGCGAAGCTCAAGGAGGTCGGCGGGAAGGACGCGGCCGCCGCCCGGATTCTCGACCAGCTTGCCGACTTCCTCGTCAAGAAGAGCGTCTGGATCGTCGGCGGCGACGGCTGGGCCTACGACATCGGCTACGGCGGGCTCGACCACGTCCTCGCGTCGAACAAGGACGTCAACCTCCTCGTCCTCGACACCGAGGTCTACTCCAACACCGGCGGCCAGGCGTCGAAGGCGACGCCGCTGGGCGCCGCGGCCAAGTTCGCCGCGAACGGCAAGGACGTCCCGAAGAAGGACCTCGGCATGCTCGCGATGACGTACGGCCACGTCTACGTCGCCCACCTCGCCTACGGGTCGAAGGACAACCAGACGGTGAAGGCCTTCCTCGAGGCCGATTCGTACCCCGGCCCCTCGATCCTGATCGCCTTCAGCCCCTGCATCGCCCACGGCTACGACCTGGCCTTCAACCTCGACCAGCAGAAGCGGGCGGTCGACTCGGGCTATTGGCCGCTCTACCGCTTCGACCCGCGTCGGATCCCGACGGGAGAGACGCCGCTCACGATGGACGTGACGTCGATCAAGGGCTCCCTCGCGGAGTTCATGCGGAACGAGGCGCGCTTCCGGATGGTCGAGCAGCAGAACCCGGCCCGGTTCCGGCGGCTCCTCCACCGGGCCGAGCGCGAGGTCAAGGAGCGGTTCGCCATCTACGAGAGCCTCGCCAAGCTCACGATGAGCAAGGCGGCTGCGGCCGCAGCCCCGTCCGCGGCGGCTGCGGCGTCCACGGCGACCGCAGCACCGAAGGCGTGAGGAGGAGCGGATGGATCTGACGACGACCTGGCTCGGCCTGAAGCTTCCCCACCCCTTCATGCCCGGCGCCTCGCCGATGGTGGACGACCTGGACGTGGTCCGGCGCCTCGAGGACGCCGGCGCCTCCGCCATCGTCATGCACTCGCTCTTCGAGGAACAGATCACGCGGGAGCAGATCGGCACGATCGAAGCGATGGAGATCCACGCCGGGGCCTTCGCCGAGGCGCTCTCGTACTTCCCCGAGCCCGAGGATTTCCGCCTCGGGCCCGAGACGTACCTCGACCAGATCCGGAAGATCAAGCTCGCCGTGAAGCTCCCGGTCATCGCGTCGCTCAACGGCGTCACGCTCGGCGGGTGGCTCGAGTACGCACAGAAGATCGAGCAGGCGGGCGCGGACGCCCTCGAGCTGAACGTCTACTACCTCGCCGCCAAGTCGTGGGAGGCGGGGAGCCTCGTGGAGCGGCGCATCCTCGAGATGGTCCATGCCGTCAAGACGGGGGTGAAGATTCCGGTGGCGGTCAAGCTCTCCCCCTTCTTCTCCTCGCTCGGCCACTTCGCGAGCGAGCTCGACCGGCTGAGGGTGGACGGCCTCGTCCTCTTCAACCGCTTCTACCAGCCCGACCTGAATCCCGAGGAGATGGAGGTCGTTCCGAGCCTCGTCCTCTCCGACTCGTCGGAGCTCCTCCTCCGCCTCCGCTGGCTGGCCATCCTTTCGGGACGCGTCAAGGCGGCACTCGCCGCCAGCGGCGGCGTCCACACGGGCATCGACGCCGTCAAGGCCGTGATGACGGGCGCCGACGCCGTCCAGATGGTCTCGGCGCTCCTCAGGCGCGGGCCCAAGCAGCTCACCGCCGTGAGGCAGGAGTTCACGAACTGGATGGAGCAGCACGAGTACGAATCGCTCGCCCAGATGAAGGGTTCGATGAGCCTCCTGAAGAGCCCCGACCCGGCCTCCTTCGAGCGCGCCAACTACATGCGGATCCTCCAGAGCTTCCGGATCGAGACCCTGGCCTGACGGAGCCTGCAGAGCGCCCCCCCGCCCTCCCGCCGTCCAACCCCCGAACCGCGCAACGCGGGCCTGACCTCCGGACGGCGGGAGGGCTTTTCTCCTAGTTCGCTCTCACCCCGCGCCGACGGCGAAGCGCGTCCAGGGACCAGGTTCCGCCGCCGGAGAGGATCAGGAAGAGAAGGGAGCAGAGCATCGCGAAGTCGGTCCGCGCGTCGCTCACCATGAACCAGAAGCCCTGCTGCGGGCGAAAGAGCTCCGGAACCTTCGTCGTGGCGATGGCCGTCGATATGACGATCAGGAGCGGTAACGCCGCGAGCCGCGTCAGAAGGCCCAGCAGCACGAGCAGCCCGCAGACGATCTCGAAGGCCCCGACGAAGTGTGCCGTGAACCCGGGGACCGGAAAGCCGATGCGGGTGAAGCGGATGACCCCCATGTTCGGGTCGGTGTACTTCAGGATCCCCTGGGTGAAGAAGATCAGCCCGACCGCGAGCCGGATCAGGAGAATGCCTGCGAGAAAGCGGTCGGAGCCGCCTGCAGCCGCGTTCGTTCCCTGGTCTCTCATTCGTTCGGACCTCCTTCAGCCTCTCAACCATCCCACAAGGACGCCGGCCAGGACCAGCCAGGCGGAATTGAGGCCGAGAATGACGAGGGAGACGAATCCGGGCACCGTCATCGGAGACAAGCGATGCTGCGGAGAGCGACGGCCGCACAGCGGCACGAGGATCGAAGCGCCTCCTAGACCGCCCGCGCCTCGAGCCCCGACACCTCGGCCAGCTTCTCGAAGTCCCGGTCGCGATGCAGGACGACGAGTCCGCTGCGGAGGGCGCACGCGGCGATGAGGCAGTCGACCCCCGAGCGGACGGTCAGACCACGGCGCCTCGCGTCGCGATAAAGCCGGACGGCTTCCTCGAAGAGGTCGGCGCCGAGCGGCGACTCCACCAGAGGGAGTGCAAAGAGAGCTTCCCGGGCGATCCGGAAGGCGCGCTCTTCCCTGAAACCCTGCAGGACCTCGTGCATGACGGGAAGGCACGTCGCGACCTCGTCGAAGGGCACGACGCTTTCGAGATCGAGCGGACGGCTCCGCCGGAATACCTCGATCCAGACAGACGTGTCAACGAGATACACGCCGCCGTACTCGCCTGCGGCGCTCCGCGTCGCCGCGCATCTCCCCGAGGTTCCCCTCCCAGAGGCCTGAGCCCCTGAGCGACAGGATCTGCCGGGCCTTCGCTCGCCGGACGAACTCCTCGAGCGCCCGGGTCACGGCGGCCTTGTAGGTCCTCTCTCCGCTCGCCTTCACCGCCTCCTCGAGGAGACGCTCATCGAGGACAAGATGTGCATTTCTCATACGAGAAGTGTACATCATGGACATCTCGAACCCCGTCCGCTCACGAGAAGTCGAGGCTGCCCGCCGGGAGGCGGCCCTCCTTGGCGCCGTAGATCCGCTCGAAGACGGGGGTGGCCATGAGGGTCGTCACGACCGCCATCAGGACCATGATGGTGAAGAGGGTCGGCCGGATGATGCCGCGCTCGAGCCCGATGTTCAGGATGATCAGCTCCATCAGGCCCCGGGCGTTCATGAGCGTGCCGATCCCGACGGCGTCGCGGGGGGCGGCGCCGCCCAGCCGGGCCGCGGCCCAGCAGGCGATCCCCTTGCCGAAGCAGGCGGCGAGAAGGATGACGAGGGCCAGAAGGGCGAGGGCCGGCGTCGAGACGAGGCCGAGCTTGGTGTTGAGCCCCGAGTAGACGAAGAAGAGCGGCAGGATGAAGGAGACGGTCAGGGGGTGCATCCGCCGCTGCAGCTCCTCGGCGAAGAGCCCCTTCGGCATCGCGGCTCCGGTCAGGAAGGCGCCGAAGACGGCGTAGATCCGGAGCGAATCGGTGATGAACGCCCCGAGCATCAGGATCACCAGGACCCACGAGAAGAGAGTCGGGCTCATTCCTTTCTCTCGCTCCACGCGGGCGCCGAGGGGCGCGAGGACACGGCGGAGGACGAAGAGACAGAAGAAGAGGAAGACCCCGCCGCCGCCGATGGCGAGAATCGCGATCGAGGCGTTCCCGCTGAAGGCGGCGAGGACCACCGCCAGGAGGCACCAAGCCGCCGCGTCGTCCAGCGACCCGGCCGCGAGCGCCAGCATCCCGAGCGTCGTCCGGGAGAGGCCCTGCTCGTGGATGATCCGCGCCAGCATCGGGAAGGCCGTGATCGACATCGCCGCCCCCATGTACAGAACGGCCTGGTGAATCGACACGCCGTCTCCGAAGAGCGCCAGGTCGGCGCGGGCGTGCGTCGCCCACGCGATGAGGCCTCCGAGGGTGAACGGAACCGCGATCCCCGCCGCCGAGACGAGGGCGGCGCTTCGGAGCTTCTCCCGGAGGAGAGCCGGGTCGAACTCGAGGCCGACCAGGAACATGTAGAGGACGAGGCCGACCTGCGCGAAGGCGAAGAGGATCGGCATCGACTCCTTCGGAAAGATCCAGGCCGACCCCGCGGGCCAGATCCAGCCGAGGAGCGACGGGCCCATCAGGACCCCGGCGATCATCTCGCTCACGACCTGCGATTGGCCCGCCTTGCGGAAGAGCCACGCCGTGGCCTGGCAGATGGTGAGGATCACGAGGAGCTGCAGGAAGAAGCGGACCGACAGCTCGAAGGTCGTGAGCTGCACGGCGGAGATTCTAGGGCCGGATCCCGGACGCGCCGGACGGAAAAGGCTAGAAGAAGGTCGGAACAACGGGCGTGACGGCGGCCTGGTCCTCCTCGCCCGTCCGGATCCGGTAGACCTTCTCGACGGGCAGGACGAAGACCTTCCCGTCCCCTACCTCTCCGGTCCTCGCGGCGGAGAGGATCGCCTTCACCGTCGGCTCGACGAAGTGGTCGGAGACGCCGATCTCGAGCCGGACCTTCTCGGCCAGCTCCATCTTGACGGTCGTGCCGCGGTACGTCTCGACCCGGTCCCCCTCGGCGCCATGCCCCTGCACCCGGCTGGA
>JBLMYG010000231.1:0-4446 GCA_050258155.1 Acidithiobacillales bacterium | reverse complement strand
CTTGAGGTTGATGTAGGTGTACTTCGCGATGTTGAGGAGCGCCGCGAGGACGACGACCGCCGTACCGTGCTGGTCGTCGTGGACGACCGGAATGTCGAGGAGCTCGGTGAGCCGGGCTTCGATGTCGAAGCACTCGGGGGCGGCGATGTCCTCGAGCTTGATGGCGCCGAAGGTCGGTGCGATCGCCTGCACGGTCCGGATGACGACCTCGGGGTCCTTGCTGCCGATGAGGATGGGAATCCCGTTCACGTCGGCCAGGAGCCGGAAGAGCAGCGCTTTGCCTTCCATGACCGGCATGCCCGCGACGGGACCGATGTCGCCCAGCCCCAGGATGGCCGTGCCATTGGTGACGATGGCCACGCTGTTCTGGATGGACGTGAAGTCGAAGGCGAGCTCCGGGTTCGCCTTGATCTTGTTGCAGAGCGAGGCGACGCCGGGGGTGTAGACGACCGCCAGGTCGTCGGCGGACTCCACCTTCACGCGGGCTGCGACCTCGATCTTCCCGCCGCGGTGCATCTCGAGGACCACGTCCGTCACGTCGAGGACGTCGACCCCGCCCATCTTTCGGAGCGTGTCGCAGAACCGGTCGAAGACCTCCTCGCTGCGGGCATGGACCTCGACGTCCCGGATGCGGACGTTCTTTCCGATGTGGACCGTCTTCATCTCGCCGAGGCGAGCGCCGAACTCGTCGAGGAGGTGGGCGAACTTGGCCAGCCAGTCCGAGTTCTCCCGGAAGCGGATCCGAATGCGCTTGATCGCTCGGTCGCGGGTCTCGTGCTTCATCTGAGGCTCCTGTTCGGGTTCTGGGGTTCGCTGCGTCCAGGAAGCGCGCCGGTCGCGAGCGCCACCTCAGCCCTTCTCGATCAGTGTCGTGAGCGCAATGCGGTCCGGGGCGAGCAGCTGCGTCACGCGGTCCTTGTTCACCTCGGCGACGATGATCTGGCCCACCTCCTTCGCCACGGTGGTGAAGATCCCGCGCTCCTTCATCTTTTCGGTCTGTCGGTGGTTGTCCTCGGTGGGCGTGACGAAGTGGACGGCGTCGATCTTGTAACGGTGGATCAGGAAGAGATGGGAGAGCGTCATGAGCCTCTTGCGCTGGAGCGCGGGGTCGAAGGTGTTCTGGTCGCGCACCGAGAGGATGTTGCGCCCGCGGCGGTCCTGGATGACCGCGAAGATGACGTTCGTGGTCTTCTCCCCGGCGGGTCTCAACGTGGCGAGCTCGAGGAGCTCCGAGCCCGCGATGTGCGGACGCAGCGAGACCTTCAGCTTGTCGCCGATGCCGTGGTGCCTGCGCCACAGCTCCAGCCACTCCTCGAGCAGCTTTGGCGGAACCTCGGTCTGGAGGATGTGCTGGAACTGCGTCGAGCCCTTGCCCATCGCCTTCGTCGTCGAGGTTCGCCCCGAGATCGCCATCAGACCGGCGTCCGCGCGCGGCCCGCCTACGAGCGTCTGCGGCGTGCGGTACGGCGACTCGACGAGGCGGAGCTTCCTCTGGAGGCGGGCGAGGGCGAGCATCCCGCCCTGGCGCAGGGCCGTCGCGAACTCCTCCGCCGCGAGCCCATCGACCTGGTGCCCGCCGTAGGTGATGAAGTTGAAGACGAAGCCCATCTTCCCGAGCTCCTCGGGAAAGCGCTGCATCTCCTCCTCCGTCATTCCGGTCGAGTCCCAGTTAAAGGACGGCGATAGGTTGTAGGCGAGCATCTTGTCCGGGTACGCCGCGTGGATCGCGTCGGCGAACTTCCGGGCATCGGAAAGGTCCGCGGTCTTGGTCTCCATCCAGAGAACGTCGGCGAAGGGTGCGGCGGCCAGGGCCTTGGCGATGGCGTATTCGATGCCGCCACGGATCTGGTAGTAGCCGTCCGGCGTCTTGGCGTGCTCGCAGTCCCAGATGACGGTGATACCCATCGCGCGGGCCTTCTCTCTGGCAGAGTACAGGGACGCCTTCGAGGCGAAGGCGAGCCACTCGGACACGCTCACAGGGAACCGCGCACCCTCGCCGGCGCGGAAGATCATGACGTCCGCGACGGCCTCCCCGTACGTCTTCACGCCGGCCTCGGCCTGCCAGACGTCGACGTAGCGGTCGAAGACCTTGTCGAGAGCGGCGTCGATCGCCACGCTTCCGCTCCCGCGGTATTCGGCGAGCGCCTCCTCGAGAAGGGCGCCCAGGCCCGCCCGGTCGATCCAGGCCTCGGCGATGGCGTACTCCTCGTCGCTCGTGGCGTAGAGGGCATGGCCGCTCAGCTCTTCGATGCCGCCGCGATGAAAACGCCGCAGGATGGCCAGGAACCCGACCTTGAATGCGGGCAGGTTCACGTTCGTGGCGCCGAGGATGAAGGGCTGATCCCGTTCGTCTCCACGGCCGTCGAGCAGCGTGGCCGACTCGGCGTCGGTGCGCGAGACGATGAGACCGGGCACCTGCATGATGTCGAGCTGGAAGCGCGCCGCGCTGAGGCGCTTGATGTGCTCGTCGACCGGGACGAGCACCTTGCCCCCCTGATGCCCGCATTTCTTCACCCCGGGCTTCTGGTCCTCGATGTGGTAGCCCGGCACGCCGACCTCGACGAAGCGGCGAATCAGGTTGCGCACGTGGGCGTCGCCTCCGTGGCCCGTGTCCGCGTCGGCGATGACGAAGGGACGATAGTCGACCTCGGGCGTCGCCAGGCGTTGCTCCTCGGTCATGCGGGCGCGCAGGAAGAACTGGTTCTTGTCGGCGGTGAGCAGGGCCCGGACGACGAGGGCCGCCTCGTCCGGCACACGGCTGAGCGGGTAGCTCGCGAGGTCGGGCCCCGGGTCTTCGTCCGTCCAGCCCTTGGCGCTCGTGGCCCACCCGCCCAGGTAGATGCCTTCGATCCCCATGCGCTTCATGGCCACCGCCTGGCCGGGTGAGTAGGGACCGAAGGTCGTAATGGACTTCTTCTCCTCGAAGAGCTGGAGGAGGCGGGCGTGGAACGCCGCTGCCGCGTCGCGGGCCAGGGCGTAGTCGGCCCGGACCGTTCCGCGCTGCTCGACGACCTCGCGCGGCGAGTAGAGCCGCTGGATCCCCCTGAAGCGCGGGGAGTCGAACCAGCGGCGCATCTCGGTCACTTCTTGCTCGAAACCCGTCAAACTCGTCATCGCGTGCCCCCTCCGAAGGATAGCGTGCGTGATCCTCGCGGTTCGCCCGTGAAGGTGGAGCCGGGAACCGGCCGAGAGCGTGTTGGAGAGGGATGGGGTCGAACTGACCAAGCTCCACCGCATCTCTTGACGCGAGGCGGATACTGATTCCGGCGCGAGGCGGACCGCCCGCGCGAATGGACCCGCCGGGAGCGAGACGGCCCTGGCGAGAGGAGGCACCATGTATCGAGGTGCGGTGTTCCCCGGCTTCATCCCCTTCTGGGAGAGGCGACGTGCGTCGTGCGCGTCGTCGGTCCCCTTCGGCGCGGCCGCGGCCGAGATGTTCTTCTCCCCGCGCTGGCACGGCGGCTTCGAGGGCGCCGGCGACGTCGAAGGCCTCGGCGCCGGCTTCGGCGTCCGGCGACCGCTTCGCTACCTCGCCTTCAAGCTGGACCTTTCAGAAACGCAGATGGCCGACGTGGCCGCCATCCTCGACGAGCTGAAGATCGAGAGGGCCCAGGCCGCCATCGACGCGCGCCGTGCAACCTCCGCCCTCGCCGACGCCGTGGGGTCGGGCACGTTCGACGACGCCAGGGCCGCCGAAGCGGGCGCCTCGCGCGTGAAGAGCGCCGAGCGCCTCCGCGACGCCGTCGCGCGCGCTCTCAAGCGGATCCACGCCATCCTCGACGAGGAGCAGAGGAAGAAGCTGGCCTATCTCCTCCGGACAGGCGTCCTGACCGTCTGACGCTTTTCTCGTCCGGGCGTTCGCGGCGTGCCGTCCGCGCCGCGGGCGCCCGCCTGGGTCGTCTGTCCCGGGTGACGGCGCCCGATTCCCGGGCTACATTAGCCGCATGAGCACGACGCTGACGACCCCCGCCTCCCGGCGCGGCGCGGCCCGCTGGGATTTCTGGGACTGGTGGATCGACCGGAAGACCCGCTGGGTGCGCGACGACGTCCACCAGCTCGACGCGGAGCTCTTCCGGACCATCTCGGTCGGGACGGGGCTCCCCCCCATCTACCAGAAGTCGACCTTCGCCTTCCACAGCGTCCGGGACGGCGCCGACCGCTTCCTCGGGATGTCGAAGGGGGGCGAGAGGCCGTACGCGAGGATCTACACCCGCCTCGGCAACCCGACGACGGAGTATCTCGAGCGGGTCCTCTTCCGGCTGGAAGCGCAGCACGTCATCGACAAGGCGCTCGCCGCGGACGAGCGCGAGCCGACCATCGGCTGTCTCATCACCAGCTCCGGAATGGGCGCTATTTCGGCTCTCATCCTCTCGCTCACCCGGGCGGGCGACGCCGTCCTCGCAGGAAACATCTACGGCTGCACGGACAGCCTCCTCAGGAACATGT
>JBLMYG010000230.1:0-5448 GCA_050258155.1 Acidithiobacillales bacterium | reverse complement strand
GTCGGGCTGAGCTTCGTCGACACCGCCGCGAACCTTTCGATCACGACGGTTTCGAAAGCGACGAGCGCGCTCAGGGTTCACGTGCAGTTCGGAATCGCCGTACCGACGGCAGACTTCACGTTCGCCCCGGCGGCACCCGTGGCCGGGCACGCCATCTCTTTCACCGACGCCTCCAGCGGCTACGTCGCATCCTGGTCCTGGAGCTTCGGGGACGGAACGGTTTCGACGCAGCAGAGTCCCTCTCACGCGTACACGCTGCCGGGGACCTACTCGGTCAGCCTCACCGTGTCGAATGCCTCCGGCTCCTCGACCCCTTTCGCGAAGACCGTCACCGTGGCCCCCCAGACAGCCCGGCGCTTCTACACGGTGACGCCATGCCGCGTCGCCGACACCCGGAGGCCCTCCGGCACGTATGGCGGCCCGGCGCTCGCCGCGGGCGTTTCGCGGACCTTCCCGATGCAGGGCCAGTGCGGTATCCCCGCGACGGCGACGTCGGTCTCCCTGAACGTGGCGGTGACCACGCCGACTTCAGGCGGCCACCTCACGCTCTCGCCGGCGGGAACGCCGCTTCCGTCCACCTCGACGCTGAACTTCGCCGTCGGGCAGACGCGCGCCAACAACGCCGTCATGGAGCTGGGAACCTCAGGGGGCCTGACCGTCTTCGCCGGAATTCCCTCCGGCTCGGTTCATGTCATCCTCGACGTGAGCGGCTACTTTCAGTAACCGGCTACGTCTGCCGCGCCGCCTCCAGCCTCTCCACGCTCCCCACGCAGTCCTTCGCCTTGTAAGCGCTGCCGCCGCAACCGAGGAGAAGCCGGTCGTAGGCGCGGCAGAGGCGGATGAGCCGCTCGGCGTTTCCCCGGATCACCGGGAAGTCGAGCGCGAGGGAATAGCCGTCGGGCGCGTACCCCCGGGGAAAAGGGTCGGCCCTGTGGCGCTTCAGGACGGCCAGCGTCGAGACGGCCCGGTGCTCGTGCTGGAGGTGAATCGCCTTCGTCAGAGCCTCCGCGGCCCGCTCCTTCGGAACGAAGAGCTGGTACTGGATGAAGCCGCCGGGGCGGTAGATCTCGTTCCACCCCGGCAGATAGTCGAGGAGGAAGGAATAGGCGACGAGCGACTGCCGGTACCTCGTCCGCCCGGCGAGCCTCGCCGCCATGTACTTCGCCGCGTTGACGGCGCGCATCTGGGGTCCCTTCGCCGTCAGCTTCAGGCCGAGAAGCATCAGCGGCACCGGCAGCGGCCCGGTCTTCACGTCGGCGAGCTGCTCCGCTTCGGAGAACCCGGGCGGCTCCCCCGGCGTCGCCGGATGCTCGCTCGCGAGGTGGACCACCGATCGCCCGAGCGCAGCGCCTCCGGGGAAGCAGTCGGTCCAGGCGACGAGGTACTCCGCCGCTTCCCTCGCCCCGTCGATGATGGCGAGCGTCGCCTCGAGGTCCGGCGTGGCGAAGGCCTCGACGTCGAGATAGCCGGTCGCGACCTTCTTCAGGCGGAGCGAAACCTCGACGATCGGCTCCTCGGCCCGCCAGTTTCCGACGATCTCCGCGAATCGCGGGGTGTCCTTCGGGACATCTTCCACGCTCCCGTCCGGACGGAGGACGGCCAGCTCCGCGACGTGATCGGCGATGGTTCCCCGTCTCCAGCCGTTCTTGCCGTGGACGTTGAGGGCGACAGCCCCCCCGAGGGAGACGTGCATCGTCCCGGTGACGACGGGCGGCCAGAACCCTCGCGGGAGCGAAAAGCGCCAGAGGTCGCCGATCGTCAGGCCGGCCTCGGCGCGCAGGACGCCCGTCGTCTCGTCGAAGGAGCGGATGGCCTTGAGGCCCGCGAGCTCCACGACCGGGCCGCGGGGGTTGATCGCTGCGTCGCCGTACGAGCGTCCGGCGCCCCGAAAGACGGGGCGCATCCCGTCTCGCCGGCAGCCGGCGAGGACCTCGTGCAGCTCCTCCACGGAGGAAGGGCGGAAGACCGGTGAGACCGAGAAGTTGTAGAGGCCAAAGCCCTCGACCCGCTCGCTTCGAGGTCTTGCCGCAGCGCTCACGGCGGCCCGAGCCTCTTGAAGAGAAAGCGCGGGACGAGCCGGAGGGCGAGGCCGAGGGCCCCCCAGCGCCGGTAGACGTAGAAGACTTCGTCCCCCCGGCCGAGCCGGTCCGCGATGATCCGCGCGGCTTCCTCGGGCGGTGCGACCCAGAAGAGACCCTTCTTTCCCGCCGTCATCTTCGTCGCGACGAACCCGGGCTTCACCGTAGAGACCTTCACGCCGAAGGGGTAGAGGCGCCCGCGGAGCCCCTCGAGGTAAGTCGTCAGCGCCGCCTTCGAGGCGTTGTACGCCGGATTTCCCTTCCTCCCCCGGTCCCCCGCGATGGAGGAGATGGCCGCGATCTGTCCCCGCCGCGCCTCGCGGAAGTAGTTCGCCGCGAGGCCGAGCATCTCGACCGCGGCCACGGCGTTCACCTCCATCGCTTCCCGGTCTTTCTCCGGCTCGGCCGTCACGCCGTCTCCGTGGTACATGACCCCCGCGTTGTAGAGGAAGAGGTCGCAGTGGCCGATCGAGGCGACCGCCTCCGCGAACGCGGGGGCGATCCTTCCGGCGTCGCGAAGGTCGCACAGAACGGCCGTGACGGTGGCGTCGGGATACCTCGCCGAGATCTCCGCCCGGACGGCTTCGAGCTTCCCGGCGCTCCGGCCGACGAGACAGACCCACGCACCCCGCGAGGCGTACTCGGCGGCCAGCGCCTTCCCCAGGCCGTCCGTCGCCCCGACGACGACGACGCGGTGCATGCGGCGATTATCGGGTATGGCCAGATGAGTTCGAGCCCCTACGTTGTTCGCGGTCGGCCGGTGTCAAGGGTCAGCGACCGCTCCGCGGCGCGCGAAGCGCGCCCTTGACACCGGCCGGCCGAGAGCACCTTTTCTGCTATCGGCGGCTGCCCCCGCAGCCGGCGAGTATGAGAATTGCTCCGCTATCCAGGCCACGCCAGCGGGTCGGACAGGGGCGGCCTTTCCTTCGCCCGGTGGGCTGTGCAGGGCTCCTTCGGCTCGGTCCCCATGATGAAGACCTCGTTCCACGCTTCCGGACACGATTCCGTCCAGAGCATTCCGGTCGTCGGATCGATCTTCTCGGTCACGACGTCCGGCACTTCGGGAAAGGGCTCCTCGAAATAGTGCGAGGGGACCCTTCGGGCGAACTCCGCGAAGATCGGGACGGCCGCCATCGCGCCGGACAGGTTCAGCCCCCGGTTGTCGTCGAAGCCGACCCAGACGGCGACGAGGATGCGGGGCGAGTAGCCGATGAACCAGGCGTCACGGCCGTCGTTCGTGGTGCCGGTCTTCCCCGCGAAGATCCCCTGTGCGCCGAGCCGCCGCGCGGACGCGCCCGTGCCCCGGACGACCGCTCCCTGAAGGATCGAGTTCAGGACGGCGAGAGCGTCGGAGTCGACCACCCGCCCGAGCCTCTCGTTCCTGCTCTCCACGAGGCGGCCCGAGGGGCCGACGAAGCCGAGAAGGGCGGTCGGCTCGACGCGGAAGCCGCCGTTGGCGAAGGTGGCGAAGGCTCCCGCGATCTCGAGGGGGCTCGTCTCGAAGGCGCCGAGGGCGAGGGAGGGGTAGGGCCTGAGGGGCGACCGAAACCCCACCCGTCGGGCCGTCTGGACGATGTCCCAGAGAAGCGACTGACCGGGACCGGTCTGGGTCACGGCGACCCGGACCGTCGGGATGTTGATCGAATGCTCGAGCGCCTGCCGGGCGGTCACGGGGCCGCGGAAACGGCCGTCGTCGTTCCGCGGGGTCCAGACCTCGTCCTCCCCCTGCCCCCAGATGACCGAGATGGGCGCGTCGTCGAGAATCGTGGCGGCAGTGATCGGCGTGGCGAGGCCGCGCCGCGAGAAGGCGGTCAGGTAGACGAACGGCTTGAAGAGCGAGCCGGGCTGGCGTTTCGCCTGGACGACGCGGTTGAACTGCGAGACCTGGTAGTCCCGCCCTCCGACGAGCGCGCGAATCGCTCCCGTGGCCGGGTCGAGGGCGATCAGGGCCCCCTGCAACGCGTCCTCCTCGTCCCGGGTTCTGAGCCGCCGGTAGCGCTTCTCCAGCTCCTCGAGACCTCCCCGGACGGCGACCTGCGCCGCCGCCTGCAGGTCGGGGTCGAGCGTCGTGTAGACCGCGAGCCCGTCCTCGCTCGCCCCCGGCTGCTCCGCCTTCACCTGGCTCAGGAGGAAGTCGACGAAGTGGGGCGCGACGATCGAGGCGGGCGGTCCCTTGACGGGCGTCAGCGGTGCCGCGAGCGCTTTCTCGTAAGCTGCCCTGTCGATCTTCCCCTGCTCCAGCATCCCCTTGAGGACGATGGTCCGGCGCTCCAGCGCATTCTCGGGGCGGCGGAAGGGCGAGTAGCGGCCCGGCGACGAGATGAGCCCCGCGAGGAGCGCCGCCTCGGGAAGGTCGAGCTGGGAGACCGACTTCCCGAAGTAATAGCGCGCCCCCTCCTCCACGCCGATGACCGAGACCGACCCCTTTTGCCCGAGGTAGATCTCGTTCAGGTAGTCCTCGAGGATCTCGTTCTTCTCGTACTTCGCCTCGACGATGAAGGCCATCAGCGCCTCGATGGCCTTTCGCCGGAGCGTCCGCTCCGGCGTCAGGAAGAGATTCTTCACGAGCTGCTGGGTCAGCGTGGAGGTGCCACGGACCGAACGGCCGCGAAAGACGCTCTGGAGGACGGCACCGGCGAGGCGGCGGAAGGAGAGGCCCGCGTGCGAGTAGAAGTCGCGGTCCTCGGTCGCGAGGATGGCATCCACGACGACCGGCGGGACGTCCGCGAGCTTCACGAGCGTCCGGTCCTCCATCTTCTCGTCGTAGACCGAGCCGACGACCTCCGGCTCGAAGACGGCCCATGGCAGCGGCATCCCGTCGGGGACGCTTCTCACCCCGGCAACCCGGCGTCCGGAGAAGTCGATGGCGACGGTGCCCCCGGGAAACCGCCCCTCCGCGGCGTCGCGGTCGCGGATTCCGACGACCAGGCGTCCCTTCGAGAGGCGGAACTCCCCCGCCGCCACGTCAGGCTTGGCTGCAGGGGCGTATCGGAGGCGGCCGAGCCGCCGGATGACGTCATCCGGCCCGCGCGCGTCGCCGGGCCGGACGACCCAGACGTCGGAGTAGATCCGCGTCGGAAGGGTCCAGCGGTGGCCGCTCAGCGTCCTGTCGACGAGCCGGCTGAAATAGACGACGACGATCCCGCCCGCGACGAGAAGGAGCGCCAGCGTCGCCCCCGTGAAGAAGAGGAACGGGTGAGGATTCTTCCGGACGAGGCGGACGGCGCTCTCCCACGCGCGCCGAAGCCTCACGACCGCGGCCACCCCAAAAGTGTAGTCCCTCGTCACAGGCGGCTCCCCGAAGAAGCTCGGCAAATAGAGGGCTCGGCGTGAGCCGGCGCACATACAATTCCGGCTGTCCGGGCACGTC
>JBLMYG010000229.1:0-5338 GCA_050258155.1 Acidithiobacillales bacterium | reverse complement strand
CCGAACGCTCCGAAGCGGCCACCTCGGCGAGGACGAACTGCGGGTGCCCCTCGAGCAGGGAGACGAGCCGCTGCCCGACGGCCCCCGTCGCCCCGAGGACCGCCACGGGAATCCTCCCGCTTGTCTTCTGATTCGCCGAATTCGTCATCTGCCGATTCTTTCAGAATCAGGAAGAGCCTGCTGCTCCGGAGCGAGGGATAATCCGCTCCCCGCTTCCGCGGGCCCCCCGAAGATGACGCTTCTCCCCCCGGAACGGCTTCTCGACCTCCACCGGCTCATGCTCCTGAACCGGCTGCTGGAGGAGCGGCTGGTGGGCCTCTACCGGCAGGGGAAGATCGTCGGAGGGCTCTACCGCTCGATGGGGCAGGAGGCGACCTCCGTCGGGACCGCATATGCCCTCGAGGAGGGGGATCTCCTCTCGCCTCTGATCCGGAACCTCGGCTCGGTCCTGGTCCGCGGCGCGACACCCCGCGACGTCTTCGCCCAGTACCTCGGGCGCGCCGACTCACCCAGCGGCGGGAAGGAAGCCCACCTGAACTTCTGCCTCCCGGAGCGCGGGATCTACGCGGGGACGGCGATGCTCTCCACGATGATCCCGGTGATGGCGGGGATGCTCCTGGCCGACCGGATCCTGGGACGGCGGACCGTCGGGATGACGTACGTCGGCGACGGTGCGACCTCGGTCGGCGCCTTCCACGAGGGGCTCAACTTCGCCGCCGTCCAGAGGCTGCCGCTCGTCCTCGTCGTGGAGCACAACCGCTGGGCCTACTCCACCCCCACCGAGAAACAATGTGCCGCCCGGACGCTGGCCGACAAGGCGCCGGGCTACGGGATCCCCGGCGAGACCGTCGACGGGAACGACGTCCTCGCCGTCTATGCCGCGGCCCGCCGGGCAGTGGAGCACGCGCGCGCGGGCGGGGGAACGACGCTTCTGGAGTGCCGGACGTACCGGATGAAAGGGCACGCCGAGCACGACGCGCAGAGCTACGTCGCGAAAGAGGAGCTGGCGGCCTGGCGGGAGAAGGACCCGATCGCCCGCTTCGAGAGGATGCTCGAGGAGCATGGCCTTCTCGGCGCCGACGAGCGGAGCCGGATCCGCGACGAGATGCTCCGGCTCCTTGACGAGGACCTCGCCTCCGCCGAGGCCGCGCCGCTCCCCGGGGCGGGGGAGGCCTTCCTGGGCGTTTACGCGCGAGGGGCCTGATGGCCGATCCACGCGCGAAGGAGGGGGCCGCCCTCACGCTCGACCGGCCGGGAGCTCCAGGTCCGGAGACGCTCTTCATCGAGGCGATCCGGCAGGCTCTCCACGACGAAATGGAGCGTGACGAGAGGGTCATCGTCCTCGGAGAGGACGTTGGAGCCTTCGGGGGTGCCTTCCGGGCGACGGAAGGGCTCCTGGCCCGCTTCGGCGAGGGGCGCGTCATCGACACGCCGATCTCCGAGGAGGCGGTCGTGGGGGGAGCAGTCGGCGCGGCGCTTCGCGGGCTCCGGCCGGTCGCCGAGATGCAGTTCATGGACTTCGTCTCGCGCGGCTTCGACCTTCTGGTGAACTTTGCAGCGAAATACCGGTACCGGACCGGCCTGGGCGTCCCGATGGTCCTCCGCGGGCCGTGTGGGGCGGGGGTCCACGGCGGGCCGTTCCACTCGCAGAGCCCCGAGGCCTTTTTCACCCACGTCCCGGGGCTGAAGGTCGTCTTTCCGGCCACCGCGCCCGACGCGAAAGGGCTCCTCGTAGCGGCGATCCGCGACGACGACCCGGTCCTTTTCTTCGAGCACAAGTATCTCTACCGCCGCGTCCGCGGCCGGATTCCGGCCGGCGAGCATCTGGTCCCGATCGGGGTGGCCGCCGTCCGCAGGCCGGGGCGCGACCTGACGATCGTGACGTACGGCGCGATGCTCTGGACCGCGCTCGACGGGGCCGAGGAGCTCTCGAGGGAGGGGATCGAGGCGGAGGTCCTCGACCTCCGGACCCTCCTCCCGCTCGACGAGAGGGCGATCCTCGCGTCGGTCGGCCGGACGTCGAAGTGCCTCGTCCTCCACGAAGACACGAGGACCGGGGGGGTCGGGGCCGAGATCGCGGCGCTCCTCGCCGAGAAGGCGTTCGAGAGGCTCGACGCGCCGGTCGTCCGCGTCACCGCTCCCGACACGCCGGTCCCTTTCTCGCCGCCCCTGGAAGAGGCGTTTCTGCCGAACACCCGTACACTCGTCTCCGCGGCCCGGCAGCTGGCCGCCTACTAGCGAGGTCCCATGCCGACGAACGTCATCATGCCGCAGATGGGCGAGTCGATCGCCGAAGGAACGTTGACGAAGTGGCTGAAGAAGCCGGGCGAGCCGGTGAAGCGCGACGAGCCGCTCTTCGAGATCTCCACCGACAAGGTCGACGCGGAGATCCCGGCTCCGGCCTCCGGCGTCCTTCTCGAAGTCCTCGTCGAAGAGGGAAAGACGGTCCCGATCAACACTGTCGTCGCCGTTCTCGGCGAGGAAACTGAGAGGCCTCACGCCGGGGAGCCACCCTCGGTAGCCGATTCTTCGAAGGCGGCGGAAGCGGCGTCGTCCGCAGCGACGCCGGCGCCACCTCCTGCTCCGGCGCCCGCCCCGGCCGGGGCAGCACGTCCCTCTTCCGCTCCGCCCCGGCCGGACGAGACGGCCGAAGAGCTGCTCCGGCGCCGCTCCTCGCCGGTCGTCCGATCGATCGCCGAGAAGCACGGCATCGACATCTCCGCGATTCCGGGCACCGGCATCTCGGGCCGCGTCACCAAGGCGGACATCCTCGAAGTCGTCGCGAAGGGCGGGCAGGGGCCGGCGCCGGCTCCCGCCCCTGCGGCTGCGGCGGCCGCACCAGCGCCCTCCTCGGTTCCGTCCGCCGCCCCGGAGCCTCCCCCGCCGCCGTCGGGCCTCGCCGTCTCCGCGCCGGCGCCCGGTCCGCCTCCGCCGGCCGGGGCGGCACCGATCGTCACCTTCACCGGCTCGGCGGTCGTGGTCGAGCCGATGTCGGCGATGCGGAGGAAGATCGCCGAGCGGATGGTGGCGTCCAAGCAGACCTCCGCGCACGTCACGTCCGTCTTCGAGATCGACCTGACGAACGTCGCCCGGCTCCGGGACCGGGTGAAAGACCGCTTCCAGGCGCAGTACGGGACGAAGCTGACGTACATGCCGTTCGTCTTCCGCGCGGCGATCACGGCGCTGAAGGCGCGCCCACTTCTGAACGCCTCCATCTCCGGCGACGAGATCGTCTACCACAAGGACATCAACCTCGGCATGGCCGTCGCGCTCGACTGGGGGCTCATCGTCCCCGTCATCCGGCACGCGGACGATCTTTCGCTCGTCGGCCTCGCCCGCGCGGCGAACGACCTGGCGGAGCGGGCCCGGACGAAGAAGCTCACTCCGGACGAGGTGGCGGCCGGCACCTTCACGATCACGAACCACGGCGGGTTCGGCTCCCTCTTCGCCACGCCGGTCATCAACCAGCCGCAGGTCGGCATCCTCGGGGTCGGCGTCATCGAGAAGCGGCCGAAGGTCGTGACGATGCCCGACGGCTCCGACACCATCGCCGTCCGGACGATGGCGTACATGGGCGTCACCTTCGACCACCGCCTGGTCGACGGAGCCGAAGGAGACACGTTCATGAGCATCGTGAAGAACACGCTGGAGAACGAGCGCTGGTCCGAGCTGGAGTCTCTTTGAGACGGTCCACTTGAAATCGGCGCCGGCGCCTCCCTAACATGTCGGGCGAGGACGATGGGGCGCCGGATCGACGTCATCTCCCTTCTGGATTCCGGCCACGCGTCGTACGACGCCGCCGTTCTGCTTCAGCGCGATGCCGAAGAGCGGGTGAAGGCGGGCGGGCGCGAGACGCTCTTCCTTCTCCAGCACGCGCCGGTCGTCACCGTCGGGCGAAACGCGAGCCGTCGCGACCTTCTCGTCACGGAGCCTTTCCTCGCCGCGCACGGGATCCTCCTCCGGGACTCCGACCGGGGGGGGAAGCTGACCTACCACGGCCCCGGCCAGCTCGTGGCGTATCCCGTCCTGAATCTCGCGCCCGACCGGAAGGACGTGAGGCGCTACATCCGCGATCTCGAGGAGGTGCTGATCCGGACCGCCGGCGATTTCGGCGTCGGGGCGTCGCGGAGCGATCGTCCCGGGCGGTGGTCGTCGGTCTGGGTCGGGAACGACAAGCTCGCCGCGATCGGAGTCCACCTGTCCCGCTGGGTCACCACCCACGGCGTTGCGCTCAACGTCACGACGGCCCTGGAACCCTTTACGTTCATCGTCCCGTGCGGGATCGAGGACGGCGGCGTGACCTCGCTGGAACGTCTCCTCCTGGGACGGCCCGCGCCGTCCCTCCGTGACGTGTCGGAGCGCTTTGTCGCACATTTCGCCGATGTCTTCGACCGGAGGCCGGAGCGGGCCGCGGAGGGTGCCGGAGTTTCCGACCGGGATGCCTGGGAACTCTCGCCCGGGGAAATGGAGGCAGGATGAGCGAGAACGTCAGGTCGAAGGGCCCGGAGCGACGGAAGGCCTACGAGCTCCTGACGGCCAAGATCGCGCCCTTCGCATCCGAGGGGGATTCGATCTTCTTCGACCGGATCGCCAACGCGCCGGTGGACCCGGAGACCGTCGCGCTCGTCGCGGAGTGCCTCACGGACCCGGACGCCCAGACGCGGCGGGCGGGCCTCTTCGTCCTCGCGGGGCTCCAGGACGATTCGCGGGACCGGCTCGACCCCTTCCGCCCGCTCGAGCGGAACGTGCGCGGCCTGCTCCTCGACGACGATCCGGCGGTCCGCTGCGACGCCCTGATGGCCTTCGCCTATTTCGAGCCGACAGACCTCCACGAGGCGCTCGGCGAGTTCCTGACGGACCCGTTCGGCCGGAATCGCCTTCAGGCCGTCCGGATCCTCGACGTCGAACGGAACCCGCGGAACCTGCCGACCCTCCTGACGCTCGGCATCGACTCGTACCACGAGGAGAGCCCGGAGGACGCCCGGGAGTGGCTGGTCGTCCGCGAGGCGGCGCGAGGCGCCATCGAGCGGACCTCCGGGCTCTCCTTCCCGGCTCCCCTCGCCGAGGAGGAGGTCGGAGGGGTGGTCTGCGTCTACCACGCGTGGGATCCTCTCTGGCACTGGGCGGCCCGACAGGGCGTTCACGGCCGGGGCTGACGGCCGCTACACTCCCCGCGTGAGCACGTCGCCGTCGCTTGCACCCGGCCCCTCGCGCCCCCTCTACGGCGTCACGGCCCGGCCGGAATGGCTGAAGGTGAGGGTGACCGGCACCGAGGGCTACCGGGAGATCCTCGCCCTCATCGGCCGGAAGAGCCTGAACACCGTCTGCCAGGAAGCGC
>JBLMYG010000228.1:0-3088 GCA_050258155.1 Acidithiobacillales bacterium | reverse complement strand
GCCTCCCTTCCCGACGAGAGGCCTCCGCCACGGCGAGAACGCCGGGAACCGGCCGGATCGTGCCGTCGAGAGCGAGCTCCCCGACGGCCGTGCAACCGGCAAGAGGCCCCGCGGGGATGTCTCCATTGGCCGCCAGGATGGAGAGAGCGGCAGGGAGATCGAGCGCCGTCCCGGCCTTCGGAAGATCGGCCGGCGCGAGGTTCACGACGACGTTCTTCCCCGGAAGGGGGAATCCGAGATGCCGGAGGGCCGACCGGAGCCGCTCCCGGCTCTCCTTGACCGCGGTGTCAGCGAGGCCGACGATCGTGAGACCGGGAAGACCGGCTCCAATGGCGGTCTCCACGACAACCGTCTGCGCGTCCAGCCCGACGACGGCGGCCGAGTAGGCCCGCGCGACCGTCATGCCCGATCCTCTTACCGGGCGAGAGCGAGGGGGATCGTGAGAGACAGCCGGCTTCCTGCGCGGAGCGTCTTCGCGGCGCGAAGGCCGTTCTCCCGACAGATCGCTTCCACGGTCAGGCCGAACCTCGCAGCGATCCTGTAGAGAGTGTCTCCCCGGCGGACGGTGTACCGGACGGTCTTCGCCTCGGGCTCCAGCCTCGGTGCCGCGTCGGTCTCGAAGCCGCGGGCCGGAATCTCGACGTGGGCCGGGAGAGGCGCCGCGGCCCCGCCAACGGCGGCGGCCGTGAAGGGGGGAAGGTCCTCCACTCGGGTCACGGCCGCCTCCGGCGTCGGAAGAGCCCGGATCTCCCCCTCGTACCGCGGCGCCGCCGACGCGAGGCGAGGCGTGGCCTCCGACCGGCGGCGATGCGCCGGCCCCGCCGGGACGACCAGCACCTGTCCTTTACGAAGGCGCGCGCTGTGCGGCAGGTCGTTCAGGTCGCACAGCTCCTGCACCGGAACGCCGGTCCGCCTCGCCACTTTCGCCAGGGTGTCGCCCCGCCTCACCTTGATTCGCCGCTCGGCGACTGCGGCCGGGGCTGGCAGGGATGCGAGCCGGGAGGCGAGCCGTTCCGCGGTGCCGTCGGGCACCCGGACGGCATAGTCCGACAGGCCGTGTGGCGTGGCTCTGGTCCTGAGCTCGCTGTTGAGAAGCTGGAGCTCGGACAGGGGAGCCCCGAGGGCCCCGGCGACGGCGGCGAGGTCGACGGGCCGGTGGACGTGGACCACCTCGAAGCGGAGCGGCGGATCCGGAACGACGTCGAATCCGTAGTCGAGGGGATTCTTTGAGATCAGCGCCGCCGCGAGGACGAACGGGACGTACTCGCGCGTCTCGCGCCTCAGGAAGGTCCCGGCGGAAAGCTGCCAGTAGTCCTCCGCTCCAAGAAGCTGAAGGCCCTTCAGAACCTTCCCTTCCCCGGCCGAATAGGCGGCCATGGCGAGGTACCAGTCGCCGAACATTTCGTAGAGGTCCTTCAGGTACCGTGCCGCCGCCCGCGTCGATTTCTCCGGGTCGCTCCGCTCGTCGAGATAGCGATTGCGCCGGAGGCCGTATCGTCTGGCCGTCCCGTCGATGAACTGCCAGAAGCCGTGCGCCCGGGCCCGCGAGTGGGCGCCCGACTTGAACGCGGACTCGATCATCGCCATGTAAACGAGATCCTGGGGGAGGCCCTCCTCCCTGAGGATCCTTCGCATCATCGGCAGGTAGAGCCCGCTTCTCTTCAGCGCCCCCGCGAACGCCTTCGGTGTGCGGAACTGGAAGTACGCAACCGCGCGGAGGACGGCGTCGTTGACGACGACCGGGATGTCGAAAGACGTCACAGGCACCGCCGAGGAGACTTCCCTCGTGGCCTTTTCGAGTTGGTCGGGGGACGGGGAGGGCGCATTTTCTCCGGCCAGAAGTGTGTCTCCGGTGTCTTCGACAGGTGGTCTCTCCGCCGCCTCTCCGGCCCCGAGGTCGTCGTAGAAGACGACGCCCTGCCAGAGCTGCTCGGCGAACGCGGCGTCGTCGGTCTCGTCCGGGTGGGATTCCTTCCGGAAGGCTTCGATCGCTTCCCAGAACTCGAACCGGGCGCAGTCGGCGTCCCCCGCGAGCGCCAGAGCCTTCCCGCGCCGGAAATGCTCCGTGGCGACCTCGCGGGCTGACGGCGGCGGCGGCGCCGAAGTCTGGGGCACTGTCGCTGGCGCGGACGCCGTCACGGCGGCCGGTGTGCCGGAGCAGCCGGCGAGACCCGCCCCGGCGAGGAGAAGCGCGACCGGCCCGCCGTGTCTCAGGGTCTTCATCGTTCTGCGGCCCGCCTCAAGCACGAAGGAGCGCCGTTCCGTCACGCAGGGTCCTTCGCCGCTCATTTCCCGTGAACGTTGAATTTGAGGGCGAGGAGAAGTTTCTGGATGTCCCGCAGGTTCGCCAGGTCGATCGAGACCGTGGTTGCGGGGGCGACCTCGCCCCCGGCGTCGTCCTGAAGGCGGAGCGACACGGTGGCGAGCCGGCTCTTGCCGAGAGCGTCCTTAGGCAGTGTTACCTCGACCGACCGGGAGACATCCCTCCGGTGGTTGCGCGTCCCGGACAGGATGTCCTCGAGGGTCAGGGTGGCGGAGCTTTTCGGTCGTCCACCCGGCTCCGGAAGAGGCGTCCTCTGGGTCGAGAGCTTCCGAAGCTTCTCGAGCTCGGAGAGGATGTCGACGCTCGAGCGGACCCGGACGTGGCGCACGGCGGCCTCGGCGGCCGGCGGCGGCTCCGGGCTCTTGAGCTCGGCGAACCGGACTTCGGTCCCCGCCTCGTCGCCGAGGCTGTCCGGAAGAGGCTCCAACGGCTTGACCGCCTCGACGAAGGGGGGCGGCGGGGGAGCGGGCATCGTCTGGACGACTGCCCTCTGTGCGTGAGCCTCCTGGAACTCCCGGAACCGGGCGAGGCGCCGGAGCGTCGAGTCCCCGGGCTCCGGCCGGGCCACCCCGGCCGGTCGTGGGGCGGCGAGCGCGGCGGCCGGTATCGGCACGACCCCCGAAGCGGAGACGGTCTTTCTCCCTTCGACCTTCATCTTGGACTTGAGCGAGCGGAGCGTCAGCTTGGAGATCGCCTTGAGCGTCTCGAAGACGCCCGGGCCGTTGGTCGCCGAGGCCTCGTACCACTCGATGCGCCGGTCCGAGT
>JBLMYG010000227.1:0-3882 GCA_050258155.1 Acidithiobacillales bacterium | reverse complement strand
TCGTCTACGCCGCGCCCCGGTCGGCCGACGAGGAGATCGTCCGGCGGATCCGCGAGGCGCGCGACCCGCGTGGCGTCACGGTCGTCACCGACGACAGGGCGCTCTCCTCGGCAGTCGCCGGTGCGGGAGCGCGGACGGCCGGGATCGATGCCTTCTTTCGGGACGCCTCGGTCCGCCTCACCCGAAGCACCGAGGGCGACGCCGAGAAGAAGGTGCCGCCGATCGGCCTCGCCGACTGGGAACGCTGGTTCAACGACCCGCGGAACCGGCTCGGCTGATGCCGCTCCGCCGCCTCCGCCCGGGAGACACGGTCGGCGTCGCCGCCCTCTCCGGGCCGGCCGATCCGGCGGACCTCGCCCGCGGCTGTGCGGCCCTCGAAGCGATGGGGTACCGGGTTCGGCTGGCGGCCAACGCGGGGTTGAGAAAGGGCCTGCTCGGTCTCGCCGGTAGCGAGGCCGAGCGGCTTGCGGGCTATCGCGCCCTCCTCGCCGACCCGGATGTCGCGGCGATCCTCTTCGCCCGGGGCGGCTACGGCGCGACGCCCCTCCTGTCGCTCCTCGACCCGGCCGAAATGGCGGCGCACGCGAAGATCCACTGCGGCTTCTCCGACCTGACGGCGATATCCGCCCGCCTCTTCGCGCGCTGCAATCTCCCCTCCTTCCACGGACCGATGGTGGCGGCCGACCTCGCCCGCGGCCTCGACCCCCTCTCCGCGGAGTTCTTTCCGGCGATGCTCGAGGGGCGCGGTCCGGCCGAGCTCGCGCTCCCCGGGGCCGACGTCCTCGTCCCGGGCGATGCCGAAGGACGGCTCGTCGGGGGCTGTCTCTCCCTCCTCGCCGCAATGGTCGGCACGAGGGACGAGTTCCCGTACGACGGCTCGATCCTCCTCGTCGAGGAGGTGGCGGAGGAGGCCTACCGGGTTGACCGGATGCTCGTGACGCTCCGTGACGCGGGCCGATTGGCTAAACTCCGCGGCATCTTGATCGGGTCTCTCTCCGCCGTCACGTTCGGAGGCGCCGAGGATCCGGCCCGCCTCAGGGCGCTTCTCGTCGAGCGCCTCTCGCCCCTCGGGATCCCGGTGGTCGCCGGTCTGCCCGTCGGGCACCGCGGCCCGAACGTGACGCTCCCGATCGGCGCCCGGGTGGCCTGGAGCCTGAGCCGGCACGCCCTCGAGTTCCGCGAGAGAATCGTCGCGTGAAGGTCGTCCTGAAATCGGGGACCGCCGCCGGGTTCCAGGACTTTCTCGCCCGCATCCCCGCCGGAAAGGTGATCTTCGAGGAGGGAGACTTCGGAACCGAGATGTACGTCATCCAGTCGGGGACCGTTGAGCTGATGAAGAAGACGCGGCGGGGTGACGGGAAGAGCTTTGCCACGCTGGAGAAAGGGGACTTCTTCGGCGAGATGTCGATCCTGGAAGACGTTCCGCGGACGGCGACGGCGCGAGCCAAGACCGACTGCGAGCTGATCAGGATCAACCAGTCGACGTTCGACGAGATGCTCCGGCACAACTCGGAGATCGCCGTCAGGATGCTCCGGAAGCTCTCGCGCCGCCTCCGGGAGACGACGAAGCTCCTGGAAGAGACGACCGGCATGGCGCCGTCGCTCGACGAGGCGTCGGAGGTGTCGAAATCGAGCTCCTCCCGCCACGGGACCCACCGCCTCGTCGCGGAAGGAGGGGAGGAGTTCTTCCTCTCGAGCGAAGACGAGACGACGGTGGGCCGGATCGATCCCGTCACGGGAATCCGTCCGGACGTGGACCTCGCCCAGCTCGACAATCAGCGCTCGGTCTCGCGCCGGCACTCGAAGATCATCTGCTCCGATTCCGGCTTCGTGGTCGTGGAGGAGATCGGTACGATGAACGGGACGTTCGTCAACGGCGTCAGGATCCAGACGGGCCAGCCCGTGACGATAAAGGACGGCGACCGTCTCCGCTTCGGGCTCGTCGACCTGACGTTCAGGGCAAAGCGGGGCTAGGGCGCAGATCGACCCCTCGCCTTTCGATCCGCTAGGAACGCTTCCGGGCGTCTCGCCCCGGGCGGCTCGCGACCTCGTGGCTGCGGGGGTCGAAACGGCCCTCGACCTCCTTCTCCACCTCCCGTTCCGGTACGAGGACAGGACGAACGTCGCGGGCATCGGCTCGCTCGCACAGGGCGGCCCGGCCGTCACGGTGAAGGGGATCGTCCTCTCCGCGCGCCTCATTCGGACACGGCGGAGGGGGTTCACGATCTTCGAGGCCATCCTGGACGACGGGACGGGATCGGTCCGGCTCGTCTTCTTCAACCAGCCGTACCTCGCGCGCTGGCTGACGCCGGGAAAGTCCTTCTGGGCGTACGGCGTCCCTGCGCTCAGCCCTCGTTTCCGGAGAGGTCTCGTTCTGGAAAACCCGCAGATAGAAGAATCCACGGAAGGAAAAGAGGGGGACGCGCCGGCTGAGGGCGGGGGCGGGGATGCTCTCTCCGTCGGCCGCGTGGTGCCGATCTACCGCAAGCTCCCCGGCTTGAGTCCACGGATGCGGCGGCGTACGGTCCGTCGCCTTCTGAGAGACGTTGCAGACCGCCTCCCGGAGCGCCTGCCCGACCCGATTCGCGACAGGTACGGCCTTCCCCGTCTCGCGGAGTCCCTCAAAGAAGCACATTTCCCGGGGAGCAGCGGAGGCGAGGCCGACCCGGCCCTCTGGACGGAGAGGACGTCGCCTCACCTGAAGCGCCTCGTCTTCGAGGAGTTCCTCGAGCTGCAGGTGTCTCTCCTCCGCCGTCGCGCCGAGCGGGCTGCGGTCCCCGCCCCGCGGCTGGCGGCGGACGAGGCGATCCGGGCCAGGCTTCGCGGCGTCCTGCCGTTCCCGTTGACGGGGGCGCAGCGCCGCGCGATTCGCGAGATCGGCGCGGACTTCCGCGCCGGCCGGCCGATGCGCCGCCTGCTTCAGGGAGACGTCGGGAGCGGAAAGACGATCGTGGCCGTCCTTTCGGCCGTTCTCGCCGCCGAGTGCGGATTTCAGACGGCGTTCATGGCTCCGACCGAGATCCTCGCCGAGCAGCACGCCCGGCGGATCTTCGAGCGCCTCGCCGGGACCCGCTTCGTCCCGGCGATTCTGACCGGCCGGGTCCGGGGCCGCCACCGGGCTACGCTCCTCGACCAGCTCGCCGGCGGGCGGATCGACCTCCTCGTCGGAACGCACGCGCTCCTCGAGGACCCGGTCGTGTTTCACCGGCTCGGCCTGATCGTCATCGACGAGCAGCACCGGTTCGGCGTGGCCCAGAGGGCGACGCTTGCGGGGAAGGCCTCGGACCCGGGGGAGCTCACCCCCCACATTCTGGTCCTCTCGGCCACCCCCATCCCGCGCTCCCTGGCCCTGACGCTCTACGGCGACCTCGACGTGTCGACGCTGGACGAGAAGCCGCCGGGCCGGACGCCTGTGGCGACGCGGGTCCTTCCCGAGGCCGAGCGCGCGAGCGTCTTCCGCGAGGTCGACCGCGAGATCGCCGCGGGAGGACAGGCCTATGTGGTGGTGCCGCTCATCGAGGAGTCGGACCGGATCGACGCCGCCGCGGTCGAGAAGCACGCCGACGAGATCCGGAAGGCTCTGCCGGAGCGTCGCTTGGGTGTCGTGCACGGGCGGATGCCGCCCGACGCCCGGGAGAAGGCGATGACCGACTTCGCGGCGAGGCGGCTCGACGTCCTCGCGGCGACGACCGTGATCGAGGTCGGGGTGGACGTCGCCAACGCGTCCTTCATGGTCGTCGAGAACGCCGAGCGATTCGGCCTCGCCCAGCTCCATCAGCTCAGGGGCCGGGTCGGGCGCGGGGCCCGCCCGTCACGCTGCGTCTTCCTCGTCGGGCGCGGCGCCTCGGCCGATTCGCGCGACCGTCTCGCCGTCCTCGAGCG
>JBLMYG010000226.1:0-4319 GCA_050258155.1 Acidithiobacillales bacterium | reverse complement strand
GCGGGGGCTTCCTCGCCGGCGGCCGCCCGCGAGAGGAAGAGGAGCCTGTGCTTCACGTGGTCGAACGCGATGACGTCGTCGAAAAGGCCGAACCAGACGTCGGGCAGCCCGACCGGATCGGAGTTCTTCGAAGGGAGGCGCTCGAGCCTCCGAGCGGCGTCGTAGCCGACGTACCCGACCGCCCCTCCCGTGAAGGGAGGGTCGTCCTCGCCCGAAGGGGCCGCCTCGTCGGGAAGCGTCTTGAGCGCGGCGAAGGGATCCTCCCCCGGGCGGGGAAGCGCGCCGGAGGGGGCGGCCCCCAGGAAAGACCACCGCCCGACCCGCTCACCCCCCTCGACGGACTCGAGGAGGAAACAGGGCTCCGGTCGCCCGAGGAGAGCCCGCATCAGCGCGACGGGCGTCGTCAGGTCCGCCGGGCGCTCCACCGCGACCAGGGCGCGCTCAGCGGCGGCCGGCCTCACGAGGTCCTCCGGGCGCCCCGCCGGTCGCGGAGCTTCTGCTCGACGTCGGCCGGGGTCAGCCCCCGCGCCGCCAGAAGCACCATGAGGTGGTAAAGGAGGTCGGCCGCCTCGCCGGCGAGCGCCTCCTCGTCCTCCACGAGGGCGGCGAGCGCCGCCTCGACCCCCTCCTCACCGACTTTCTTGGCGATCCGGGCGATGCCCGCGTCGAGAAGCCGGTTCGTGTACGACCCGGGAACCGGATGATTCTTCCTGTCGAGTACGACCGCGAAGAGCGGTCCGAGGTCGAGCGCCGGCGGGGCTGCCCCGGCGTCGAGCGTCTCGACCACGCGGAAGCAGGAGCGGCTCCCCGTGTGACAGGCGGGCCCCTCCGGAACGACGTCGTAGACGACGGCATCAGCGTCGCAGTCGACGGAGATCGCCGCGACGCGCTGGACGTGACCCGACGTCTCCCCTTTCTTCCAGAGCTTCTTCCGGGACCGGCTGAAAAAATGGGAATAGCCGGTCGAACGCGTCGTTTCGAGCGCTTCCTCGTTGGCCCAGGCGAGCGTCAGGACCTCTCCGCTGCGCACGTCCCGGACCACGACGGGGACGAGGCCGTTCTCGTCGAAGCGAACCGCGAGGCCCGCCGCCCGGTGCGGGCCCGCCGAAGGTATGCCCGCGAGCCTGACCGGAACCCCGGCGAAGGCGAGGGCGAGCTTCACCTCCCCGATCGTGAAGACCCGCTCGTGGAAGACCCCTGCCGCGAGGACCGCGTCGGCGCCCCCTTCGCGCACGGCCGCCACGAAGTGCGCCAGCTTTCCGGCGCCTCCCGACGCCACGATCGGGACGTCCACCGCCTCCCGGACCGCACGGAGCATCTCGAGGTCGAACCCCTCCCGGGTGCCGTCGGCGTCGACCGAGGTCAGAAGCACCTCACCCGCACCGAGCCGCGCCGCCTCGGAGGCCCAGTCGACGACCCCTCGCTCCGTGATCCGCCGCCCGCCGTGGGTCGTCACGAGCATCCGGGTTCGGCCGTCCTCGCCCCGGACGCGCTTCCCGTCGACGGCGACGACGACACACTGGGCGCCAAACCTCTCCGAGAGGCGCCGGAGAAGCTCCGGGTCTCCGACCGCGGCGGTGTTCACGACGACCCGGTCGGCGCCTTCCTTGAGCAGCGCGCGGGCGTCCTCGACGGACCTGACCCCGCCTCCGACCGTGAACGGGATCGAGAGGACCTCGGCCACCCGCGTCACGAGCGCCACCAGCGTCCCCCGGTTCTCGTGTGCCGCGGCGATGTCGAGGAAGGCGATCTCATCCGCGCCCTCGGCCTCGTACCGGACGGCCGCCTCGACCGGATCCCCCTCGTCGCGGAGATCGGCGAAGCGCGTCCCCTTCACGACGCGGCCCGCGGCCACGTCGAGGCACGGGATGAGCCGGACCGCCAGCGTCATCGTCCTCTCCCTGTCGTCGGAGCGGCGGCGCGGGCGGCAGCGAGGCGGGCGACGGTCGTCGTCCCGGAGTGGAGCGACCGCCCGAAGATCGCCCCCCGCCGACCCCCCGCGAGCGCCGCGTCGACCGGAGCGAGGTCCTCCTCGCCTCTCATCCCCCCCGAGGCGAGGATCTCGCCGGGGAAGACCTGACGCACGGAGGCGAGGAGATCGAGGTTCGGGCCCGACATCGCCCCGTCGCGCTCGACGTCGGTCACGAGGAGGGCCGAGACGCCCGAGGACCAGAGTTCCTCAGCCACCGAAGCCGCATCCCCCACGGCGGCGTCGCGAGTCCAGCCGAATGTCGTGGGACGACCTCTCCTGCAATCCAGCGCCACGACGAAACGAGAGGGAGAGAATTCTCTTAGAAGGAAAAGAAATTCCGCCCGCTCCGCCAGCGCCAAGCTGCCGAGAACGACGCGCCCGACACTCTTCCTTTCGAAGAATTCTTCGACGGCCTCCCGCGCGCGGAATCCTCCCCCGACCTGGACGGGGATGGAGACGGCTTCGATGATGTCGAGGATCTTCTCCCGGTTCTCCCCTCGGCCGAAGGCGGCGTCGAGATCCACGACGTGGAGCCCGTCCGCACCCTCGTCGGCGAAGCGCCGCGCCACGTCGGCCGGCACGACGTCGAAGACGGTCGCATCGGACGGATCGCCCCGGAGCAGCCGGACGACACGCCCTCCCATCAGGTCGATGGCGGGCCAGAGGGCGAGCCGGCCTTCGCTCATGTCGCCTGCTCCGCGTCGCGCCCGAGAAAGTTCGCGAGAAGCGTCCGCCCCGCGTCCGAGGACTTCTCGGGGTGAAACTGGCATCCCCAGACGTTTCCGCGCTGGACCGCCGCGGCGAACGGCCCCCCGTAATCGGCGGATGCGGCCACGTCCCCGGGATCGCCTCCCTCCGGACGGAAGGAGTGAACGAAGTAGACGTACGTCCCCGACGGAATGCCCGAGAAGAGCCCCTCCGGCTTCGCCACGTCGAGAGCGTTCCAGCCGACGTGAGGGCTCCGGACGCCGGCACCGAACGGGGCGATCCGCCCGCGCAGGAGGCCGAGGCCCGGCGTCGTCCCGTGCTCCTCGCTCTCCTCGAAAAGGAGCTGGAAACCGAGACAGAGGCCGAGGAGGCGGCTGCCCCTCTCCACGGCCCTGCGGAGCGCCTCGTCGAGGCCCGCCGCCGCGAGCCGCTCCCGCGCGGGCGCGAAGGCGCCGACGCCCGGAAGCACGATCCGGCGACTTGCGTCGACGCGCGACGGATCCGACGTCAGCTCGACCTCCGCGCCGAGGCGCCGGAACGCCCGCGTCACCGACGCGGTGTTTCCGACCCCGTAGTCGAGGAGGGTCACGCGGTGGGTCATGCCGTCAGCGTCCCTTTCGTCGAGGGGATCCCCGCTCCGGCGGGCGAGACCGCGATCCGGAGCGCCCTCGCGGCCGACTTGAAGACGGCCTCGGCCGCGTGGTGTCCGTTCTTCGCACGGATCACGTCCACGTGGAGGTTGAGCTTGCCGCGAAAGGCGGCCGACTTCCAGAACTCCTCGACGAGGGCGAAGGGGAACTCCTTCGTGACGAGAAGGAGCTCCTTGTCGACGGGCGACTCGAAGACGATGTAGGGCCGTCCCGAGAGGTCGACGACCGACCGGACGAGCGCTTCGTCGAGCGGGACGCAGCTTTCTCCGAAGCGCTCGATGCCCGCCCGGTCCCCGAGCGCGGCCGAGAGCGCCTCGCCGAACGCGAGGCCGACGTCCTCCACGGTGTGGTGCGCGTCGACGTGCGTGTCGCCGGAGGCCCGGACGCGGAGGTCGAAGCGCCCGTGCCAGGCCAGGGTCTCGAGCATGTGCGAGAGGAAGCCGACGGGCGTCTCGACCTCGGCGCGCCCCGTCCCTTCGAGCGCGAGCGCCAGCTCGACCGAGGTCTCCTTCGTCCTGCGGGTCACTTCGGCGGTCCGGCTCATGGGGCCTCCTTCAGGGCGCGCGCGAACTCCGAGAGGAAGAGGTCGTTCTCCTCCCGGCGCCCGACGGTCACGCGAAGCCGGCCCGGCGCGGAGGAGCCGAGGTCACGGACGAGGATGCCGTGGAGGAGGAGCGCCTGCCGCACCGCTCCGGCCGCCCGGCCCGGAGGGGCCACGAAGACGAAGTTCCCCGCCGCGGGCGCCACCTTCGCCCCCATCGAGGAGAGCGCTCGGACGACGCGCTCGCGCTCCGCGACGATCTCCGAGACCCGGGCGCGGGCGGGAGCCGGATCCTCGAGAAGCGCGACGGCCAGCTCCTCCGAGGCGTGGTCGACGTTGAACGGCAGAATCGCCTTGACGATCTCGCGCGCGACGTCCTCCCGCGCCACGGCGTAGCCGATCCGGAAGCCCGCGGCCGCGTAGGCCTTGGAGAGCGTCCGGAAGACGA
>JBLMYG010000225.1:0-4125 GCA_050258155.1 Acidithiobacillales bacterium | reverse complement strand
GCGCCGTCAGGGCGCGGACGAGGGAGAGGACGGCGGCCGCCACGAGGAGGGGGACCGCCGGCAGCATGTGCCGCACGCCGATGTTGTACGACGTCGCCATCCCGGAAACGAACAGATAGAGCGCGGGGAAGAGAAACGCCGAGAGCGTCAAGTCGAGGCGCGCCCGTCCGAGGAGAAGCGCTGCCCCCCCCGCGAGTAGGACTGCAAGAAGACCGACCGGCGTCTTCACGGCGAAGGCGATGAAGAAGTAGTCCCAAAAGCCGTCCGGCGAGAGACGTCCCCGGAGGTAGTTCACCCCTCCGCCCGTCCGGTTCTGTATCTCGATGCCGGCGAGCCCCGCGGCGTAGTGTCCTGCGGGAGGCAGGAGCCGAGAGAGCGTGACGATTCGCCCGATCGTCGCGGGAGATGCCCCCCGCGAAGCGAGGAAGACCCGGACCGCTGCTTGCGCGTCCCCCCGGCTCATGGAGCGCATCGCGACGGCGTAGCTCCCGAGGAGAACCGTCAGCGCCGCGGGGCCCACGATCAGGAGCCCGCGGAGCGGGCGGCCGTCAGCCACCCGGCCCTCGCGCACCGCCTTCCGCCGGTCGAGAAGTACGGCCGCGAGGGCGATGGAGGCGACGACGGGAACGAGGAGGACGGCCGAGAACTTCGCGGCGAGGGTCGCCCCGAGGGCGGCTCCCGCCGCCCCCCACAGGAGGAACGAGCGCCTCTCGACGGCGAGGAGGGTGAGCGCGATCGTCCCGAAGAAACCGAAGGACGCCGTGACGTCCGTATGGACGACGGCGGCGTGGGCGAGATGTGTCGGCTCGAAGGCTACGAGCGCGGCGGCGGAGAGACCGGCGAGGTCTCCCGCCCAGTGCCGCAGCCCGGCCGCCACCGCGAGGACCAGCAGAAAGAAGACGCCATAGAAAGGAAGGCGGGCCGCTCTGAAGAGGGCACGCGGCGCGAGCGGCTCTCCCGAGAAGGCCCAGGGCCCGGGCTGCTCGGCCGTCCGCATCGAGAACGGCTTGGGGATGCGGGGAGCCCGGGCGCCGGCGAGGCGGAGGGAGACGCCCGCCAGGAGCTTCGCCAGAGGCGGGTGCTCGAGGTTCGCGAAATAGGTTCCCGAGATCGCGTACTCGGCGCCGGCGAGCGCGTGGAACGGCTCGTCCATCGTCGCGCTGTTCATGCGGCCGGCATCGTGCGCGACGAGCGCCCCGGCCAGAGCGAGAGCTCCCGCCGCCGGCCAGAAAGGCACCCGCCAGGTCCGGCTGGACATCGGAGAATTCTAGTCGGGCGCCTCTCCCCTGCTACGCTGCTCCGGTGGCCGAAAGGAAGCGTCGTGCGCGGGCCGATGCGGCCCTCGTCGGGCTGATCTTCGCCACGGCGCTCGCCGTTCGTCTCCTGCCGCTTCCCGCCGCGACGGAGGGGGGCCTCCGGCTGCTGTCGCCCGACTGCTACGGGCACCTCCGGCGGGCGGCGTTCATCGCGAGGAACTTCCCGCGCGTCCCCGTCTTCGACCCCTACCTCAACCACCCGGACGGCGGCGTCTGGATCTGGCCGCCGGCCTTCGATCTTCTCGTCGGCGGCGTGGCGCGCATCACGTACGGCTCCGGCGTCACGACCGGCGAGGTCGCGTACGTCGCGGCGGCGCTTCCTCCCTTCTTCGGCGCGCTCGGCGTCGTTCCGCTCTTCCTCTTCGCCCGGCGCGCCTTCGGGCGGCGTCGGGCTCTCTTTACCGCCGCGGCGTACTCTTTTCTCCCCGCAGCGGCGATCTGGAGCCAGTTCGGCCACGCCGACCAGCACGTGGCCGAGGCGCTGGGCCTTCTTCTCTTTCTCGCCACAGGGGCACGCGCCGCGGCCTTGCCGACGCCCCACCGCGCCCTGGGCGCGATCTGGGCCGGCGCCGCGCTCGCGCTTCTCCTCCTGACGTGGCAGGGGGCGGTCGCATCCGCAGCGATCGGGCTTCTCTGGTCAGCTCTCTTCCTCGGCCCCGCGGCCGCCGCCCTCGCACTGTCGGCCGCCGGCCTCACCGCGGCCGGCGCGGCGCTGACTCTCCACGGCATCAAGGTCCCGTTCGCCTTCGTCTCGTTCGGATGGTTCCAGCCTTACTTCGTGGCGGCGCTCGCCCTCCCGGTCGTCGTCTTCTCGGCTTTCCGTGCGAGGACAGCGGCCGTGCGCCGAGGCCTGGTTCTCGTTGCCGTCGCGGTCGGCCTCGCCGTCGCGCCGCGCCTTCCCGACCTGGCAGCCGCTGCCGGAAGGGGCGGAGCCTACATGGCGGTCCGGGCTCCGGTCGCGGCAGGGAGCCGCGACGAACTCGCGGATGGCGGGTACCTCTCGTACCCGGCCGACTTCCTGAAGGTCGTCTTCGAGGCGCGGCCGCTCTTCAACGGGCCTCCCGGGCCGGCTCTTTCGCGGGCGCTATCTGACTTGTCCGCCGGCGCGCTTCTCCTCCCCTTTTCTCTTCTTCTCTGGTCGGCCACGTGCTTCAGGATGGCGGGGCCGCCAGCGGCGCCGCGGCGGGCCGCCCGCGCGCTCGCCATCCTTTTCGGAGCGGCGTTTCTCGTCCTGACGCTCCTTCAGCGTCGCAACGTCTACTACCTCGGCATCTTCACGGCTCTTGCTCTCGCGGACGTCGTGATGCGGGCCGGGACGCGAGCGCGCAGGTGGAGCCGACGGTTGTTCCCCACACGAGCCCCGCGAACACTGGCCGCCGCAGTGCCGGCCCTTCTCCTCGTCGCCCTCGAGATTCTCCCCGCTGCTCCGGCCTACGTCAGGCTTCACGCCTACGCCGAGGCGCCTGGGCGAGACCTTCTCGCCCTTCTCGGTCGGCTCCGCGCGCTCGACCCGCCCGGGATCGACCCGGCGGCCTGGCCGGCCCCCGCTCCCGGCAGCGTCCCGGGGGTGATGGCGCCGTGGGCGATGGGCCACCTCGTCACGGCCGTCGTCGAGCGGCCGGCAGCGGCGGATCCGTTCGCCTACGGCTGGCGCCGCCAGGCGCGGCTCTTCACGGCGACGGATGATGCCGAGGCGCGCGAGATCCTCCTGGCCGCGCGCTGCCGGTACCTGATCACGACGGACCTCCGCCCCGTCCTCCGGCGGTACATGGAGGCCGCGGGACGGCCTCCGGCCCCGCCGGAGGCGGCCTTCGCCGTCCGCGTCCACGAGTCCGAGGCCTCGCGCCCCGTGCCGTTCCTCTTCCGAGTCCTCGACTCGCGAACGGCGACGCGGATGCCGGACGGAAGGATCGTCCCGCGCTTCAGGGTCTTCCGCGTCGACGGCGGCCCCTGAAATCGTTCAGAATCCGGACGTGCCGGTCCAGGGAAAGCGCGTCGCCGTGGTGATGCCTGCGTTCAATGCCGAGAAGACGCTCCGGAAGGCTTACGACGAGATCCCGAAGGAGTGGGTGGACGACGTCATCCTGGTGGACGACGCTTCGCGCGACGGGACCGTCGAGCTGGCCCGGTCGATACCGGGCCTCACCGTCGTCGCCCACGAGAGGAACCGCGGCTACGGCGCCAACCAGAAGACCTGCTACCAGACGGCGCTCGCGCGAGGAGCCGACATCTGCGTCATGGTCCACCCGGACCACCAGTACGACGCCTCCGTCCTGCCGCAGCTCGTCGAGCCCGTCGCCTCCGGCGCGGTCGACGCCATGTTCGGGAGCCGGATGCTCGGCGGGCGCCCCCTCGAAGGGGGAATGCCGAAATGGAAGTACCTCGCGAACGTCTTCCTGACGGCGATCGAGAACGCGACCTTCTATCTCTACCTGACGGAGTACCACTCGGGCCTCCGCGCCTACTCCCGCCGCTACCTCGAGGGTGTCAACGTCGCCGCTTTCTCGAACGACTTCGTCTTCGACACCGAAATCATCGCCGCCGGCATCTGGAAGGGGATGCGGATCCGGGAGGTGCCGATCGTGACGCGCTACTTCGACGAGGCGTCGCAGATCAACTTCTTCCGCTCCTGCGTCTACGGCGTGTCGATCCTCGCCGTCATGCTCCGCTACAAGCTCCAGAAATGGGGCTATCGCGACGACCCGATCTTCCGATGACGGCCGGCGCGACGCTTCGCCGGCTCCTCGCGCCCACCCCCCTCGCTGCGGCGATCCTCGTCCTGGCGGCGCTCCTTCCGAACCTCGACCTT
>JBLMYG010000224.1:0-2672 GCA_050258155.1 Acidithiobacillales bacterium | reverse complement strand
GCCCTTCGAGGACACCAGGGATTCACGGAGCTTCTCGCGGGAGGTGCGTGACGCGGAAGACCGCGGTCGTCGTTCTCGCCGCGGGGAAAGGGACGCGGATGCGCTCCGCGCGCCCGAAGGTACTTCACAAGGCCGCGGGACGTCCTCTTCTCGACCGCGTTCTCTCGACGGCGCGAGAGGTGGTCGCCGGGGAGAAAGCCGCCCGTCTCGTCGTCGTGACGGGTCCCTGCGACGACGATCCCATCGCCTCCCATCTTCGAAGCGCGTTCCCCGACGTGACGGGCGTGCCGCAGGCATCGCCTCGGGGGACCGGCGACGCGCTCCGCGCCGCGATGGAGGGGGTCGGCGACGCGAAGACGATCGTCGTTCTGCCGGGTGACGCGCCCCTCGTGACGACCGCTTCCGTCCGCCGGCTCCTGGCGGAGCTGGAGGCCGGTCCCGACGTCCCCGTGGCATTCCTGTCGGCCATCGTCCCGAATCCTTCCGGCTACGGGCGGGTCGTCAGGGACGAGCGCGGCACCGTCGTCGCCGTCGTGGAGGAGCGCGACGCCTCGGAGCGCCAGCGGGAGATCCTCGAGGTCAACGGCGGGGTCTACGCCTTCGACCGCCCCTTTCTCGAGACGGCGCTCCCCCGGCTCGAGCCGGCGAACGCGGCGGCCGAGCTCTACCTGACCGACCTGCTCGCGATGGCCGCGGAGACCGGCCAGCCGGCGCGCGGCGTCTCCGCGCCGTCGCCCGAGGAGATCCTCGGGGTCAACTCGCAGGCGGATCTCGCCCGTGTGGAGGGGATTCTCCGCGCGCGGGCGGCTGCTGCGGCGATGGAGGCGGGCGCCACGCTCCAGAGGCCCGAGACGATCACCCTCGACGACACGGTGGTGATCGCGGCGGACACGATTCTCGAGCCGTTCGTCACGCTCCTCGGAGCCTCCACCGTCGGCGAGGGGACGTGGATCGGCCAGGGGTGCGTTCTCCGGGACACGCTTCTCGGCAGGAACGTCACCCTGCTGCCCTATTGTATCGCCGAGAAGACCCGGATCGATGACGGCGCCATCGTCGGACCCTTCGCCCGGATGAGGGAGGGGACCGATCTCGGCCCTTCCGTTCACATCGGGAACTTCGTGGAGACGAAGAAGGCGGTCCTCCGGAAGGGCGCCAAGGCGAATCACCTCACCTACCTCGGCGACGTCGAGGTCGGCGAGCGGACGAACGTCGGGGCGGGGGTCATCACCTGCAACTACGACGGCTTCTTCAAGCACCGGACGACCATCGGGAAGGACGTCTTCGTCGGCTCGGACGTTCAGCTCGTCGCGCCGGTCTCGGTCGGCGACGGGGCCGTCATCGGGGCCGGGACGACCGTCACGGCCGACATCCCCTCCGACGCGCTCGCCACGTCGCGGACGCCGCAGCAGACGACCGAGGGAGGCGGCGCCCGCTACCGAAAGAAGAAACTGGAAAAGAAGCAGAAGTGAGAAGCGGCAGAGGGTGTACAGGGGGCGGTCGGCCGGCCGGTGTCAAGGGTCTCCGACCGCGTTGCGGCGCGCCCAGCGCGCCCTTGACACCGGCCAGCCGAGAAGATGTTTTTCTGCTATCGGCGGCTGCACAGCAGCCGCCGCATTTAAGGCGTTCTTTCTTGCGGGACTTCGCTCTTGGCAGAGTTGGCTGATGTGCGGCATCGTCGGGTACGTCGGCCCGCGCGAGGCGCTGCCCGTCCTTCTCGACGGCCTCCGGCGTCTCGAGTACCGCGGCTACGACTCGGCCGGGGTCGCCGTCCTCGGCGAGGACGGCGTGCTGCGCGTCGCCCGCGCCGAGGGGAAGCTCGGGAACCTTGCGGCGAAGCTCTCCGTGGCGCCCTTGCCGGGTCGCTTCGGGCTCGGGCACACCCGCTGGGCCACGCACGGCCGCCCCTCCGAGGAGAACGCCCACCCCCACCGCGACGCCTCCGGGCGCGTCGTCGTCATTCACAACGGGATCATCGAGAACTTCGTCCCTCTCAAGAAAGCTCTTCAGGCCGAGGGCGTCGGTTTCGCCTCCGAGACCGACACGGAGGTCGTGGCGCAGGCGCTCGGCGCGGCCTCGCGCCGGGAGCCCGCGAAGCCCTTCGGAGCGATCGTCCGCGAGACCCTGGGAACGCTCCGCGGGATGTACGCTCTCGTTCTCTTCTCGGCCGACGAGCCCGGCGTCCTCTACGCCGCCAAGTGGGGTCCCCCCGTCGTCCTCGGGACGGCCGACGGGGAGAGCTTCGTCGCCTCGGACGCGACGGCCCTCCTCCCCTACACCCGCGACATCGTCTTCCTCGAGGACGGCGACCTGGCGCGCGTCACCGCCGGCCGGATCGAGGTGACGGACTTCGCCGGAGCGCTCCGGAGCCGCGAGGCCCGCCGAGTGCCCTGGGACGCCGCCCTCGCCTCGAAGGGGGGATACCCCCACTTCATGGCGAAGGAGATCGCCGAGCAGCCGTCGGTCGTGGCCGAGACGGTCGGCCAGAAGCTCTCGCTCGAGACAGGGTGCTTCGACGAGGAGGCGATGGGAGTGCCTCGCGCGCTCCTCGCGGGCATCGAGCGGGTCCACATCGTCGCCTGCGGGACGAGCTGGCACGCCGGCCTCGTCGGGAAGTTTCTTCTCGAGGAGATCGCCCGGATCCCGACGGAGGTCGACTACGCCTCGGAGTTCCG
>JBLMYG010000223.1:0-10160 GCA_050258155.1 Acidithiobacillales bacterium | reverse complement strand
ACGACGAGAAGGACGAGGAGCGGCAGGAAGCGCTTCATGAAGGGCCTTTCGCAGGGGCGGGGCGGCCCACGAGCCTCACCCGGCCGTCGATCGTCTGGATCTCGAAGACGAGCCGCCGGGCTCCCGTCACGCGCCGGATCTCGGCCGCCTGGCGCCCGACGAGCTCCTCGAACCTCTCGTAGCGGACGCGGGAGACGTCCTCGCCCAGACTCCGGCGTGCTGCGCAATAGCGCTCGAAGAGAGGCATCAGGTCCGCCTGTTCCCTCTTCTCTACGGACTGCGAGCCCTCGGCGTCGCGGGCGGCACCGGCCGGCGCGGGCTCCCGCCGGGAGAACGGAAGCCGACCGGGCGTCGTCCGCCCCTCCGAGCGCGTCCCGAGCCGCTTCTCCCAGAGCTCCGTCAGCGACTGGAACCTGCTCTGGACGTTCTGGAGGCGGAAGCGCTCCGCCGCCCGCTCGACGTTCTCGTTCCGCATCCGCCTGAGGAGGTCCTCGATCCGGCGGCGCGTGTCGATCGGAGGAACCTTGGCGTCGCCCGTGAAGAACCGCTCGTACTCCACGTGGAGCCGCTGAAGGCCCCGCTCGAGCACCTCCAGTTCGCTTTCGATGGTGGTGGGCATCTCCGCCGGTTAGTCTACAGTCCCGGTCCATGAGCGAGACGGGACGCCGGCCGCCGTCGATCGATAGCCTCCTGTCCCATTCCGAGGGAGTCCGCCTCGCGGCCCTGCACGGACGGGTACGGCTCCTGTCGGTCCTCCGCCGGACGGCTGCCCGTTTTCGCGCAGGTGAGATCGAGGCCCCGGAAGGAGCCGGCGAGGTCGCCGCCACGCTCCTTTCGGCCGCCGGAAAAGAGCTCGGAACCCGGCTCCCCGCCGGGCCGCGCCCCGTGATCAATGCGACGGGAGTCCTCCTGCACACCAATCTCGGGCGGGCGCCGCTCGCCGCCGAGGCCGTCGAGGCGGCCCGGCGGGCCAGCGGCTACTGCACCCTGGAGTTCGACGTCGAGACCGGACGGCGCGGCCGCCGCGGGGAGCACGTCCGACCCCTCCTCACCGCGCTCTTCACGCCCGGCCGCGAAGGGATCGACGCCCTGGCCGTGACGAACGCCGCCGCCGCCCTTCTTCTCGCGCTCGACACCGTCGCCAGCGGCCGGCCCGTCGCCGTCTCGCGCGGAGAGCTGGTCGCCATCGGCGGCGATTTTCGCGTCCCGTCCATCCTCGCCAGGAGCGGCGCCTCGCTCTGCGAGGTCGGGACGACGAACCGGACGACGCTCGCCGACTACCGCGAGGCGCTCGAAGGGGGCGCCGCAGCCATCCTCAAGGTCCGGCCCTCGAACTACCGGATCGTCGGCTTCACCGAGGAGGTCTCCCTCGAAGACCTCGCGGGGCTCGCGAGGCCGCGGGGCGTCCCCGTTCTCTTCGATGCCGGCGCGGGCACCCCGGAGCGCCTCGCCCTGCAGGGTCTCGCGGAAGAGCCGGTCCCGGCGGAAGCGCTCGATCAGGGCGCCGACCTCGTCTGCTTCTCTGGAGACAAGCTGCTCGGCGGCCCGCAGGCCGGGATTCTGATCGGGCGGGCCGACCTCGTCGCCCGGGCCTCGGAGAACCCGCTCGCCCGCGCTCTCCGCCCCGACAAGCTCGTCCTCGCAGCCCTCGCGGCCACGCTCGACCTCCACCTCGCCGGGCGGACGGAGGAGATCCCGCTTCTCCGGATGCTCGCCTGGACGGAGGAAGAGCTGCGCCGCCGCGCCGACGCGCTCGCCGCTGCGGCCCGCCCCCTCGGTTATTCTGCGGAGGTGGTCCCGGCCAGCTCGGTCGTCGGGGGGGGCACCGGCACGGAGGCGACGGTTCCCACCCGGGCCGTCGCCCTCTCCCACCCGCGCATGAACGCGAACGAGCTGGCGGAGGCTCTCCGCAGGAGGCCCCTCCCCGTCGTGGCGCGGATCTCCGGCGGACGCGTCCTCCTCGACCTCCGAACGGTGGCGACGGCCGAAGAGGAGGCGCTCCTCTCCGCCCTCCGCGAGGCGTCGGGGCTCTAGAGATGCGTTAGAGCCCCAGCTCCCTGATCCTCTGGGCGAGGCGCCGGAGCGGGATTCCGAGCTCTTCGGCGGCCAGCGAGCGGTCCCCCCCCGAAGCCTCCAGCGCCTGCCGGATGCGGCCGAGCTCCCCCGCCCTCCGCCACCGCTCGATGACGACGTCGAGCGGCCCGTCGAGGGACGGGTGCGGCGCGGCGCTCTCCCCGGGAACGCCCACGACGACATCGGCGGCACGGACCGTCTCGCCCCGGGTCAGGATGACCGCGCGTTCCACGACGTTTCGGAGCTCGCGGACGTTTCCCGGCCAATCGTGCTCCTCGAGCCTCTCGAGGGCCCCGGCCGAGAAGGTCGGCGCCTTCCGCCGCATCTGCTTCGCTGCGGATTCCGCGAAGCTCCGGGCCAGCGCCGGGATGTCCTCCTTCCGCGAGCGGAGGGGCGGGAGGCGGACCGGGAAGACCTCCAGCCGGTAGAAGAGGTCCTCCCGGAAAGATCCGGAGCGGACGAGCACTCCCAGGTCCCGGTTCGTCGCGACGACGATCCGGACGTCGACGGAGATCGGCACCGTGCCGCCGACGCGCAGGAACTGCTTCTCCTCCACGATGCGGAGGAATTTCGTCTGAGCGGCGGGGGGGAGCTCCGAGATCTCGTCGAGAAAGAGGGTCCCGCCGTCGGCGATCTCGAAGCGCCCGGGCCGCCGCTCGACGGCGCCGGTGTAGGCGCCCCTCTCGTGGCCGAACAGCTCGTTCTCCACGAGCCCCTCGGGAATGGCCGCGACGTTCACCGGGACGAACGGGCCCGAGGCGCGGGCCGAGAGGGCGTGGAGCGCCCGCGCGAAGAGCTCCTTTCCCGTCCCCGATTCCCCCGTCAGGACGACGGTCACGTCGGATTCGGCGGCCCGCCGGACCCGCTCGAGAGCTTCGGCCAGCGCCGGCGAGGAGCCGACGATGGGCGGCATCCCCGCGAGACCCGCCTCGGCAGCCAGAAGGGCGCGCGCCACCGCCTCGCGGCGCGCAGCGACGTGGCGGCGGACGAGAAGAAGGAGGAGATCGGGATCGACCGGCTTCGAGAGGAAATCCGCCGCGCCCGCCTTCATCGCGGTCACCGCCGTCTCCACGGTCCCGAAGCCCGTCAGGACCACGACGGGGAGACCCGGATCAGCGGCCACGGCCGCTTTCAGGACGGCGATGCCGTCTTCCCCCGGAAGCTTCAGGTCCGTCAGGACGAGTCCGTAACGGCGCCCTTCGTTGATACGCCGCACCGCCTCGTCGCCAGCAGCGATCGCCTCGACGGAGTACCCCTCCCGCTCCAGCGTCTCCGCCAGCATCGCACGGAGGGACCCCCGATCCTCGACGAGGAGAATCTCGGCCGGCACCGTTGACGTTCAGCCGCCGTCCGGAGGCTTCGGCTGGTCCCCTGTCGGCTTCGGAAGGTAAGTCCCGCCGGGTGTCTCCGGCGCGCCGATGGGGGCGTTCGGCGCCCGCGGGGCGACGTCGGGCGACGGGATCCGGATGTAGGCCGGGGTCGGCGTCGGTGCCGGCGCGGCCGGCTTCTGCGCCCCCTCTTCGCCCGTGCCTGAGGCTTTCCCGGGCGGCTTTGCCGGCGGGGACGGCTCGCCGGGCTCCCCCTCACCGGACGCGCGCTTCACGGGCACCCTGGACTGCCACTTCGCCGTGTATCGGAACGAAGCGACCTCGGAGGGCTCCTTCATCTGAGCCGTGAACGTGCTCTTCTCGCCCGGCGCGAGCTCGTCCTTCGCCACCTGGCCGAACGTCGTGTTCACGGGCTTGAGCTCTGGGCTCATCGCCTCGATCGTGACGCCGACGGCGGCCACCTCGACCTTGCCTGTATTGATGACCGACCCCGTGATCGAGTAGCCGCCCGGAGTCCTCGAGACGGAGGCGGTGGCGACCTCGACACGATCCTCCCCGCTCTCCTTCTGCTCCGCCTCCTCTTCGACCGGCCCGCTGGCGACGTCTTCGTCCGTCAGGACCACGGCCGCGTGCCGGCCGCTCTTCTTTCCGGCGATCTCGGCCGGCCGCGGCTCGCGAAGCATGGGCGCGGGCGTCGGCGTCGGGACGGGAGTCGGATGGAGGCGCGCCGCCTCCGTCTTCGGCCCGTCGATCTCCTCGGCAGGGATGGAGAAGAGCTTCCCGTCCGCCGTCTTCAGCAGGGCCATCCTCCCCTTCACGACCGGCGGCCCGGACGTCTCGATCGTTCGGCCGTCCTTCAGGACGACGAGGTCCGCTCCGGCGGAGAGGGCGATCACGAGAAGAGATGCAAGGGCCGACGTCAACGAGACGCGACGCATGGACACCTCCCGAATGCAGTCTTTGATGATACGCCTGATGTTCCGGCCGGACCACCCGTCATCGCGACTTTTCCAGCCGGACCAGCAGGAACCGGGTCTCGCGGTCGAAGTTGACCCGCGCCCAGGGGTTCTCCGCCCAGCCGACCGGCGAGAAGGTGCGGTCGGGCCTCGGCGCGTCGAAGGGGAGAATCTCCTCGAGCAGGTCCGAGGGCACGGCCCCCCGACGTCTCTCCGTCCCCTTGGCGACGACGGCGAGCCGCACGGCCAGAAGATCCGTTCCGGCCTCCGAGAGCTCTTCTGGAGCGAGCGGGCTCGCACCCGGCCGGTCCGCCCGCCACTCCTTGGCGCCGCCCTTCGAGACCTCGTAGGCCGCCTGGAGGTTCTCCACGTCGTCGGCGACGCGCACGACCTCCCAGCGGTCGTTGCCGACGTTCTCGGCCACGGCGAGGTACGGGCGCGGGTAGCGGAGAGAGAGGGGGTCGTTCACGATGAAATATTCGGGGGGACGCCCCTTCGGCCCCTGCGCGACGAAGTAGACGAGGTCGTCGAGGAGCCCGCCCAACGCCAGCGGTCCGAGTCCGCGCACGGCGTCCGGCGCCCCGCCCGGATTCAGCCGTACGGCATCCGGATCAGCGAAATCGAGGACGAGCTCGAGATGACACCCGTCCGGCGGCGGCGCGCACCCCTCCGCTCCGGAAGAGGTCCTGTCCCGGAAGGAGACGATCCTCGCCACGGCGTGGCGGCTCGCGTCCCCGACGGCGACGAAGAATCTCTTTCGCCTTCCCGGGAGAGGCCGCGCCCTCAGGAGAGCTGCGACCTGGGAAACGGCCGGACCCGGGCCGCCACCCCCCTTCGGCCCGCCGCGCCTCTCGGCGTAGACCTTGAGCCACCAGAGAGGCGGCGAGGCGTTCGCCGCGTTCCGTGCGTCGGAGGGCGTGAGAGGAAACGGCCGTCCTGTCGCCCGGTCCGACGGCTCGAGGGACAGCGGCGGCGACCTCAGGATCCCCCGAAGCCCGACCTGGTCCGTTCCCGGCCGGATCTCGGTCATCTGTCCCACCGGGCCGCTGAAAGCCCGCCCCGGCGGCGTGTTGTCGGAAACGGGGCGGATCGCTTCCACCGGCGGGAGAAGCCCGGAGGCAGCGGCGCCAAGGTCCCTCGTCAGGGCCCGGACGGCCAGCTCGAGAGATGTCCGGGTCGCGGGGTTCGGCGGTCCGGCTTCCGGGATGCGCGTCCAGCGGTTCACGAACTCGAGGACGACGACGAGAAGGAGGAGAAGAACGGCCAGCGTCGCGAGGAACCCCGCGACCGAGACGCCGCGGCGGCGGTTTCCCTTCTCCCGCGCGGCAGCTCGGACGCCCGATTCCATCCGCCCCGATCTTAGGCCCCCCGGCGCGGCGGGACGCCGCCCTCTACTGCAGCTCCTTCCAGTAGACCGGCGTCACGTTCCCGAGGCCTCCGTAGTTCAGGATGTTGACGGGGGTCGTCAGAACTCCGGCCTGCTGTCCCGTGCCGATGCCGCTCTTCCCGACGACGATCTGCGTCCCGGCCATGGCGAACCCGGAAGCCGCTCCCTCGCCGGCCGAGTAGACGTCGATCGTGGTCACGTCGACCGAGTTGCAGCTCGTCAGGTCGAAGTTGAGGACGACGATGTACGAGAAGCCGCGGCAGTAGCCGATGGCGTCCGGGTCGTAGAGGAGGAAGAGCGCCTGGAACGACCCCGCTCCCGACAGCGGGACGAGGAGGAAGGGAGGCGCCGTCATCTGGGTCCTCGGCCCGAGCGTCGTCGGGTCTCCTGTCTTCAGGAAGCACCTGGGGTTGACTTCATTCTTCTCCGGGTCGCAGGAGGGATCCGTCGTCGGGCAGCACGGGAGCTGGATGTCGGTGATCTTCTTCGAAATGATGCGCTGGCCGGATGCGTCGATCGGCCCTCCGGCCGGCGAGAAGGGTGCCGTCGTCTTGTCGTTCACGGCCACGAACAGGCGTGGCGACCAGGTGTATTGCGACTGCTGGCCGGCCGGCGCAGCGCTCCCCGACGTCTCCGTGACGAGGAGGCTTTTCTCGTACATCGTGCCGCTCCCGAACGCGAAGACCTGGCAGCCTGAGGTCCCCTTGCCGCTCGCTGCGGGCGGGTAATAGAGCGGCGCCTGGTCGGCGGCCCCCCCCTCGATCGTCTGGATCGCGGCCGGCACGTCGATGCCGAGCTTCACCTGGTCGAAGTCCACCGTGCCGCCCGTGGCGAAGTTGAACCAGATCTGGCCGTTCAGGTCCGCCTGAAGCCCGAGGTTCGCGACGTTGTTGCCGTAGTACGTCGGCTTCGTCGTGTCGAAGAAAACGCTCGCGGCGAAGGCCTGCTCCCCGACGAGCGGCTTGTTCAGGGGGTCGACGGGGGCCGTCTGGATCGGGACCCAGTTCTTGTTCCCGGTCGAGTACCCGTCCGTCCCGTCGAGGGCCTGGAGCTGAAACAGCTTCGAGTCGAGCTGGCTCGACGCCGTGCTCGCCGCGTTGAAGCCGGCCCCGAAGATCGTCAGGAACGCCGGCGGCGAGACCTGCGTGGCCGCGACCGCCGGGACGCTCCAGGTCAAATCGAGGCCCGGCAGGTCGGTGCTCGACTTCTGCCAGAGGATCTGCACCGGCTTCGCGGCGTCGTAATCCGGGTCGCCGGGCGAGGGATGCGTCACGTCGAAGGCCGCCACCGAGCTCCCTGAAGGGCCGAGCGTCAGGTACCCGACGGTCTTCCAGACTCCGTTGACCGCGTCCCAGACGTCGGCGTACCGGAACGACTGGGCCACGCCCCAGATGTGCTGGGCGATGTCCGGGTTCTGTCCCGTCTCCGTCTTGTGCGCGCCCGACGGCCTCAGCAAATCCTTGTAGTTCTTGTAGAGCGTCACCTGCCGGGCGAGGAGCTCCGGCGGGAGGAGGGCGAGGAGCTCCTGTCCCGTGTTGAAGTCGAAGGCGTGAAGCATCCCGTCGTCCGCGCCGACCCAGGCGACGGGGTTCCGGTACCTGTACTTGATCTCGAAGGCGGCGTGCGTCGCCGCGAAGTTCCCGTTGTAGATCTCCGGCCTCCCGATGACCGCCGGCGTGGAGTTGATCGAGGAGCCGAAGATCCACTCTCGTGCCGTGTCCGTCAGGGTTCCGTTGTTGCCGCGGATGAAGTCGAGCACGTTCCTCGTGAACGTCGTCGTCGGAAGCCCAGCGATGGCGGCCAATGCGTTCTGGGTGCCCGCGTCCGACTGGACCTCGATGAACCCGCCCGCGATGTTGGCCGGGTCCCACGTGTAGATCTTCCTCTGGGCCGGCGTGATGTAGCCCGTCGCCGACGGGTTCGAGAGGACGTTTCCCGCGTCCCACCGGACGTAGCCGAGGTCTCCGGGGACCTTCAGCGTGTCGATGGCCCTGAGGTGCCCCTGCCACGTCGGGTAGTTCGTCGATGGGAGGAGGACGATGTTCCCCTGCGCCACGGCGGCGCCTGCGATCGGGGGGCTCGTGGCGTAGTCGCCCGTCGCCGTCCCCGCGATGATCTCCTGGAAGGCGTCGTAGATCGACTGGGAGTCTCCGGCGAAGAAGGCGTAGTCGCCGCCGCCGATGCTCGCGGCGTACGTGTTCGGGCTGGTCCCGTCCTGGCCGTCCTGCGGAAGCCGGGGGTCGCCCGGGTCGACGCCCGGGACGATCTGGTACGTGAAGCCGGCGTCACCTTTCTGTGCCGAGGCGTCCGACCGGCCGCGATAGGCCGTGTAGTTCAGCTCGCATTTCCCGACGGTGGGGCTGATGCCGATGACGAAGGTCCGGATGTGGCTCTTGGTCAGCGTATCGGACCCCAGCTGGAATCCGTCGGTGAAGAGCTTCTCGGCGACTCCCGCGACGAAGCCCCGATAGTCCGGGTCCGAGTCGTTCCATGGGACGGGGTTGGCATCCTTGTAGTGATCGATCTCGGTCGAATCGGAGGACATCGTTTCCGCGTTGCAATCGAAGCCGGAGCCGTTCCTCTTGGAGCCCGGATCGCAGCAATTCCAGAGGCGGGGCGCGCCCCCGCCGGGCGGGACGGCCGCCGTGTAGCACCCGGCGTCGAACCCGTAGTAGCCCTCGCACGGGCTCGTCCACGGCTCGCCGCCGCTGGGGCCGTTCCAGTTACTCGAGAGGACCGGGCCCGTCGCGGGCGGTCCTGTGTAGTCCGAGTCCTTCCCCCCCGGGTTGCAGATGTTCGACAGACCGTCGGTGCAGAAGATCAGGCCGTACGGGCGGTCGCAGTGGAGCGGCACCTTCGGATCCACGAGGTACGTGTTGTCGTAGAGATCCTTCCCCGCCCTCCGGAGCCCTTCCTTCGACGGCGTTCCCCCCGAGGAGAAGATGCCGCCATAGTAGACGAGCTGGAGGGCCGTCTCGATCTGGTCGATCTTCCCGTTGTCGGTCGGGTAGACGTGCTGGAGAAGCTGGTAGTTGCCGTAGTTGTTCGGGTCCTCGCAGTAGTCCCCGACGGTGGTGCTGTATGGCGTCAGGTCCTGGAAGGAATAGAGCCCCCAGTTCACCTTGTCCGAGGTCTTCGAGACGATCATCTTGGGAGGATCGACGCGGACGAAGCCGACCTTCGGTGTTCCCGTAACCCCGGGGATGGAGCTGCCGTCCGGCAAAGTGCCCCACGAGCTCGGCGGCCGCTCCGGATAGGGGTTCGTGAAGTTCGGAAGATACGGCTGGGGGGCCGGCGGCGGGGCCGTCAAGCCGCTCAGGACGGTCTCGTCATAGATGTCGTCGACGCAAAGAGGCCCCGCCCCGCTGCAGGGCCACGTGTGGACGAACGGCGGGCCCGGGTCGTCGCCGTAAATCGTATTGCCCTTCGAGTCCGTCCCGTACATCAGCGTCCACGCCCAGGTCGCCTGGTCCCCGAACTGGTCGTAGGCCGTCAGGTGGTAATTCCCAACGACGTTACCGCCCCACGGATACGGATAGAGAGGGTTATGGATCGTCCCATCGGCCCACACGTCGATGCCCGTGGCGGGTGTGGGCGCGGCCGCAGGGGGGGTCGGAGTCGGCGTTTGGGGCGGTAGCGGAGGTCCCAGCGGCGGAAGGCTCGAGTAGTAGCCCTCGAGGTCTGTCCCCTGTCTGTAGAACCATCCGGCAGCTCCCGGCGGAAGGCTCTGGTTCTGGGAGAAGGAATTCCAGTTGGGGTTCGAGGGCGCTCCCCAGGCCGAGCCGTCGGGTGGGCCCCCGGCCGCCGCCCCGTTGTACGGCGAGGGCGTCGAGGGATCGGTCGGCTTGGCACCCGGAATGTCGGGCTTGTTGAACCGCGCGTCGGCCGTCCGCTCCACGATCCACGGAGTGGCCGTGTTGTCCGTGATGTTCGTCCCCGGCGGGTAGTACTCCGAGTTGATGCTGACCGAGTCGCCGAGAGCGTTCTTGAGCGAGGCGAGGCGCGACGGTCGGTCCCAGTGAAGGAGATAGACCCAGCCGGCGCAGCCCGTCGTCCCATACGGCCCCGGCGTCGGCGTTATCTCAGGTGTCGGAAGGCGGAGGATCGCTCCGACCGGCGGAACGATCTGCGGCCCGGGGATGTCGCCGCCCGACCCCGCCGCCCCGACTCCCTGCCAGAGCGGGCTTCCATTCGGCCCGGACGGCTCGGGCCGCAGCCCGCCCAAGGGGCCGAGCGGTTTCGGAGGCGCCAAGGCAAGGTACTCGGCCGGGCGGGGCGGGACCTCTGGAGATCGTGGCGCCTCGAACCACGTTCCGGGCTTTCCGGGCGTGTTCGTGGGCGTCACGGTCGGCGTGGAGGTCGGCGTAAACGACGGCGTCGCCGTCGGCGTCATGGTCGGCGTCGAGGTCGGCGTCA
>JBLMYG010000222.1:0-5036 GCA_050258155.1 Acidithiobacillales bacterium | reverse complement strand
TGTGGATGAACGACTCCCTCGTGAGCCGGAGATCGGCGATCGGGTCGTTGTCGTGCCCGTCGAACCCTGCGGAGATCATGATGAGCCCGGGCCGGAACCGCTCGATCTCCGGGACGACCTCCTTCTCGAACGTCTCGACCAGCTCCGTGTCCCCCGCGAACGGCTTGAGCGGCAGGTTCAGGGTGAAGCCTGCGCCCGCTCCCGTCCCCCTCTCCATCCTCCGGCCCGTTCCCGGAAAGCAGAAGGTCGGGTGCTCGTGGATGCTGCAGTAGTACGTCAACGGGTCCGCCTCGAAGATCGCCTGCGTCCCGTTGCCGTGGTGGACGTCCCAGTCCAGGATGAAGATCCTCTCGACGCCGTAAACGGTCCGCGCGTAGACCGCACCGACCGCCACGTTGTTGATGAAGCAGAAGCCCATCGTGAAGGCCCGTCCCGTGTGATGTCCTGGCGGGCGGACGGCGCAGAAGGCGTTCTCGACCCTTCCGTTCATGACCGCATCGACGCCCGCCATGACACCCCCCGCCGCAAGGAGCGCGACGTCCCAGGTTTCCGCGGAGATCGAGCAGTCTGCCGTCGAGAACATCTTCGCTCCGCTCCGAACGGTGTCTCGGAACCTCGCGAGATAGTCGGCCTCGTGGACCGTCTCGAGAAACCCGAGGTCCGGAACGTAGGGGGAGAGGAAGACGAGGCTGCGCCGGAGGCCCTCCTTCTCCACGGCGTCGAGAAGCGCCCGGAGCCGGTCGGGACTCTCCGGGTGGCCGGCCCGCGTCCGATGCCGCAGGTACTCCGGTGAGGTGACGAGGCCGGTCCTCCGCGGCGTCTGCGCCCTGATCGCTTTGTGTCCCTCCCACGGAGGGGAGGAGAGGAGGAAGGCTTTCCCGAGCGGCAACCTCACCTCCTCGGTGAACCGATCGTCCGCCGTGAGTGCATGGTACCCGTCGGCGTCCCGATAGACGGGAACCTTCAGGTCCTTCCGGAACCCGGCCATGTCGAAGGGGTGGTTGAGCCGCCCGATCTCGATCTCGCGGACCGGCAGGCTCCGCGTCTTCACGAGGGACCGGAGGGCCTCCTTTCTCCTCTCAACCTCCGTCCGGTCGGAGAAGTCGAACCCTTCCTTGGCCCAGTAGTACTTGCCGATGGAAAGCGAAGCATGAAGCCGAAACTCTTCGAAGCCGAGTTCGAAAAAAAGGGTCTCGTAATGCCGGAAGAGCGCCGAGGCGTAGCCCGATCTCTGCGCGGTCAGGCGGATGTGCTCGATGTAGACGACCCGAACACGTTTCTCCCTGAGGCCTGCGAACGGCCCGAGCGACGGATCGGGAAGGGACGCGAAGCCGAGCGTCAGCTCCCCGACGTTCTCCCCCTCGAGAAAGACCTGAGCGTCGTAGAGGATCTCGCCCTTGCCAAACAGAAGCATGTTCTCGCGGTGCTCGAACTCGTGGGTCTTCGCGGAGAGCAGATCGAGAAGCGCCGAGGGTGGCACCCTGTTGTCGAAGAGGCGTCTCCACGTCCGAAGGAGCTTCGGCAGCGAAGGGACCTTGCTGACGATGAAACGGCTTCCCCTCCCCTTCTTCCGGACGAGCCCCGCATCGAGCTCGGCCTTGTCCCTTATCTCCGGGTCGCGCCGGTAGCCGAAGAGCTTCTGCTCCCCGATCACCTTCTGGAGATCCACGACGATCTCCTGATTCGACCGAGGGACGCCGAACGGCCTCACGTCGGCGCGTCGCTTCTCTTCGATCACGCGGAGCCAGTCTAGCGTCCTTTCTGCAAGGGTTGTGAAAGGTCGTACGGATGCTTCTCGCTCGGGGAGCCATATTTCAACCGTTGGGAAAGGAGGTGAAGGAAATGGAATACATCGTTCCCGGGATGACCGTTGCAGCGGGCGTTTGGAGCGCCCTCGTGGTCCTCGCCCTCCTCTTCGGAGGAGTCCTCCTGGGCTCGCTCTCCGACAAGGAGAGGAGCGACGGGCTCCGGCAGCAGACAGGGCGGAGTTCCGAGGAGGGGGTCGCTCGCCACGCCGCGTAATTCAGACGCGAACAGGCGACGCGTCCGCTAGAGGACGTTCTCGGCCCCCATGTTTCAGGCGGGCGGTTGAACGGCGCAGGACCCCTGCCTAGACTGGCGGGGCATGGTCCGTCCGACAGCCCTCGAGTTGTTCCACGGCGTGTCCGACGAGGAGATGCGCCGGATCGCCCGGATGTGGGGCGAGCGGCGCTACGCAAAAGGGGCCTCCATCTTCTCCGAAGGGGACCCTGCAGACGCGATGTTCATCGTCGCGGAGGGGCTCGTGAAGCTCGTCTCGGTGTCGGGCAAGGGCGCCGAGACCATCCTTCACCTCCTCAAGAGGGGCGACATTTTCGGCGAGCTGTTCTTCGCCGAGGAGAGGCGCGCCTTCGAGGCCGTCGCGACGATGGACGTCGTCGTGACCGTCATCCCGAGGAAGAGCTTCGAGAAGATTCTGGCCGGCTTCCCCGCGGTGGCCCAGAACTTCGTCCGCCTCCTGTCGAGACGCCTTGTCAAGATCGAGCAGGAGTTCGCTGGCTTCGGGCACACCTGGTCGTACCACCGCCTCGGCCTGATCCTCCTCCAGCTCGGGAAAGAGCACGGTGTCAAGACGGGGGGAGGGACACTGATCGACCTGCGGCTGACGCACGAGGACCTCGCCGAGCTGATCGGGACGACCCGCGAGACGGTCACGACGCAGATGAAGAGGTTTCGGAGGATGGGTCTGGTGAAGCGGGAGGGGGGGCGCTTCATCCTGAACGAGGACCGGTTGAGAGCCTTCCTCTCCCCGCCGGAGAGCTAGCTCCACGCAGCTCCCAGCGGCCGCCTTCGCCTTCGCCCCGCCGCGATAGACTTCGAAGTGGACGATCTTCGAGGAGCGACATGACCGATTCCCTGCAGGCTCTCTTCCGGCCGAACCGTGTCGCGGTGATCGGCGCCTCCGCGAAACCCGGCAAGCTCGGGTACCAGATCCTGAAGAACATGCTCGACGCGGGCCCCAGAGGGCCGGTCATCCCGGTCAACCCGAAGGGGGAGACGATCCTCGGCCTCGCGTCGGTCAGGTCGGTGGGGGAGATCCCGTCGGGGACAGATCTCGCCATCGTCATCGTACCGGCTCCGGTGGTTCCGGAGACGGTCCTTCAGCTCGGCGAGCGGAAAGTGCAGGCCGCCATCGTCATCACGGGAGGGTTCGCGGAGACGGGCTCTGACGGAGCCAGGCTGCAGGAGCAGTTGAAACAGAATGCCGCCCGCTGTGGCATCCGCGTCGTCGGGCCGAACTGTCAGGGGGTGAACTACCCCCACCACGGGCTCTGCGCCTCTTGGCCGCTGATCACGCAAAAGGGGGCGATGGCGATCGCCTCGCAGAGCGGCACGGTCGGGGCGGCGCTGATCGACTGGGCTGCCGAGGAGAAGCTCGGTTTCTCGGCCTTCGTCAGCATGGGGAACCGGGTCGACGTGGACGAGGCCGACCTGATCGCTTTCTTCGGCGCCGACCCGAACACGAAGGTGATCACCCTCTACATCGAGGGGGTGAAGGACGCGAAGCGATTCCTCACCGCAGTGAAGGAGTGCGTCAAGCCGATCGTCATCTTCAAGGCCGGACGGACAGACCAGGGGCGAAAGGCCGCCGAGTCGCACACCCGTTCGCTGGCGACGAAAGACGAGATCTACGATTCCGTCTTCAGGCAGTACGGAATCCACAGGGCGGCCTCCCTCGAGGAGCTGTACGACTTCTCCAAGGCCCTCGCTTACGTCCCGCCTCCCGCCGGCCCGCGAATGCTCATCGTCACCAGCTCGGGGGGATCCGCCATCATCGCCACCGACGTCGCCGCGGACAACGGGTTCCGGATCGCGCCGCTCCCCGCCCCCTTGGCGGCGCAGCTCAGGAAAGACCTGCCAGCTCATTTCATCGTCGGGAACCCGCTCGACCTGACAGGCGACGGCGACGCCGAGCGCTTCCGGCACGTCATAGCAACCTCGCGCGACTACTACGACGTCGTCCTGACGATCTTCGGGGACCCGATCGTGGACGCCTCGAAGGCCCTCGAGCCGGGCCGGAACGATCTCGTGGCGTTCCTCGGCGGAGCCGACGTGGAGCGGGTCGAGAAGCTCCGCCTTCACGAGAAGGGGATCGCCGTCTTTCCGACGCCGGAACGCGCCGTCAAGGCCTACTCGTGCCATGTGCGGTTCGCCGGCGATCGGTGGCGCCGGACGGCGGAGGAGCCGGCCGGAGCGGTCGCGACAGCGCCGGCTCCCGTCCGGTCTCTCTCTCCCGCCGACTCGATTTCATTCCTCCTCCGTGAGGAACTGCCGGTGGTTCCGTCACAGGAGGCAAAGACGGAGGAAGAGGCCGCAGCGGCCGCCGTCAGGATCGGCTACCCCGTCGCCGTGAAGATGAACTCGCAGGACGTGACGCACAAGAGCGACGCCGGGGGGGTGATCCTGAACGTGGTGGACGAAGCCGGAGTCCGGAAGGCCTTCCGTGACCTGGCCGCCATCGTGATGCGCCTCGGCGCGCGCGAGGGAGGAGTCCTGGTCAGCGCCATGGCCGCAACGGGGAACGAGGTCATCGTCGGGGTAACCCGGGACCTCCAGTTCGGCCACGCGGTCATGTTCGGGATGGGGGGGACGCTCGTCGAGGTCTTCAAGGACGTCTCCTTCCGGATCGTCCCGTTCGGAGAGAAGGACGCCGCGGAGATGATCGAGGAGACCCGGGGAGCGAAGCTTCTCGCGGGCGTCCGGGGGAGGCGTCCGGCCGACGTGGCGGCACTCCGAAAGCTCCTCGTGCAGGTCTCGGACCTCGTGGCGAGGCGCCCCGAGATCGACGAGATGGACCTCAACCCCGTCATCGTCCACGAGAAGGGGCTCACGATCGTGGACGCGAGGGTGGCGCTCGCGACCTGAGTCGTCCGTCGCTAGAGGAGCCCGCGCACGCGGGGATCGGCGAGGCCGGGTTCTCCGGCCCGAAGCGCCGAGAGCGATCCCTCCTCGAGAAACATCGCCTTCGTTGCGGCGCCGAGGAGCGTTCTGATGTG
>JBLMYG010000221.1:0-3618 GCA_050258155.1 Acidithiobacillales bacterium | reverse complement strand
GCCACAAGGAGGTCCCGGTCGGTGCCCATTCGACCGTCTGGTACTACTTCGGCGGCGTCGCCCTCTTCTTCTTCGTCGTCCAGATCGTGACCGGCATCCTTCTCCTGATGTACTACCAGGTTGGCGAGAAGACCTCGTACGAGAGCATGAAGTACCTCGTCGGTCACGTGCCGTTCGGGTGGCTCATCCGCTCGATCCACTGCTGGTCAGCCCACCTGATGACCGTCGCCGTCCTCGTCCACCTCTTCAGCGTCCTCTTCGTCAAGGCTTACCGGAAGCCGCGCGAGCTGACCTGGTACACCGGCTTCGCGATGCTCGGGCTCGTCCTCGGGTTCGGATTCTCCGGCTACCTCCTTCCATGGAACGAGCTGAGCTATTTCGCGACCGCCGTCGGGACCAGCTCGGTGAAGTCCGTCCCCCTCATCGGACCGTGGCTCCTCCGCGTCCTCCGGGGCGGCGAGGAGGTCTCGGTCGAGACGCTCTACCGCTTCTTCGCGCTCCACGTCTGCATCCTTCCGCTCGTCATCGCCGGCTTCATCGGAGTCCACCTCCTCTTCGTCCAGCGGCAGGGGATGGCCGAGCCGCTCGAGTCGCCCGGTGAGAAGCCGCGCCGCCTGCACGGAATGCCGTTCTTCCCGAACTTCGCGCTCCGGGACGTCCTGCTCTGGGTCGCCTGCCTGAACGTCCTGGCCATCCTGGCGGTCGTCGTCCCGTTCGGCCCCGGGATCCCAGGGATGGAGTGGGCCCTAGGAGACAAGGCCAACCCGCTGAAGCCCGCCTACCCGGGGATCAAGCCGGAGTGGTACTTCCTCTGGATCTACCAGATGCTCCGCGAATTTCCCGCCCACGTCCTCGGGCTGGAGGGGCCGCAGGCCTGCCTCATCCTCACGACGGTCCTGATGGGAATCGCCTTCCTGATTCCGCTCCTCGACCGGAACGCGGCGAAGGGGAAGCCGAGCCCGCTCTTCACCGACCTCGGCGTGGCGGGCCTTCTCTTCGTCGGCTTCCTGACGCTCAAGGCGTGGGACATCGGCGTCCACGTCCCGAAGGGGCAGGACCCGACCGCCGATCCCGCGCTCGCGGCGACCATCGCGCGGACGGCAGCGATCTGGACGCTCGCGGTCGGCCTCATCGCAACCGCTGTCAGACGGTTCCGCTTCCGGCACACCGCGTTCGCCTTCACGGCGGCCGTCCTCCTGCAGGTGCTCCTGAACGGCTTTGTGCACGTCTCGTGGCTCGTGGCCGGGGCCGTCGCAGCAGCAGCTCTTCTCGCTTATGGTCTGTTCCGTCGCTTCCGGACCGGAGCCTCCGGCGCCGCGGCGGCGCTCCTCGTCGCCGCTCTCGCCGGGATCCCTGGCCAAGCCCGTGCCGAGGAGAAAACCGCCGTTCCCGCGCCCACGACAGCCGCCGCGCCGGCGGGAGAGCACCTTGCGGAGGCGTCGTGGCCGGACGACTTCCGGAAGCTCTTTCTCGCCGAGGAGAAGGGGAAGCCGGTTCTCGGCGACAAGACCCGCGCGCGCTTCCGGAACCTCCCGAGCCACGCGCAGGACCTCTTCATCTCGGCCGTTGCGTCCGGCTTCCTGGGGACACCCCAGCAGCTCGCGATGCTCCTCTCCCTCGACCTCGACGACCGGAAGACGGAGCTCCTGCTCTCGGACAACTGCGTCCTCTGCCACACGAACACCGACATGCCGGACGAGATCCTCTTCCGGATCCGCACGGACCGGAGTGCCCCGTCGGGCCACCTCGATATCGTCGAGATGGTCAACGACGTCCACTTCCGCCGGGGCCTGATGTGCTCCGGCTGCCACGGAGGGACGCCCTCCGACAAGGAGATGTCCCCCGAGATCTACAAGCGGTGGCCCGCCGACGACGTCCGGAAAAAGGATCGAACGTGGATCCCCGCCTTTTGCGCCCGCTGCCACTCCTCGAGCGATTTCATGAGGGATTACAACCCGGGCCTCCCCGTGGACCAGCTCCTGAAGTACAAGACGAGCCGGCACGGCCAGCTCCTCCTCGAGAAGAAGGATTCGAAAGCAGCCCAGTGCGTCAGCTGTCATGGCGTTCACGGCATCCGGGGGCCCGACAGCCCCGCCTCCAGTGTCTACCCGGAGAACATCCCGGCGACCTGCGGGCACTGCCACGCGAACGCCGAGTACATGAAGGGATACACCCTTCTCGATGGAAAGCCGCTGCCGACGAACCAGCTCGCGCTTTACAGGCAGAGCGTCCACGGCATTGCGCTCCTGAAGAAGCACGACAAGGGGGCGCCCGCATGCAACGGCTGCCACGGGAACCATGCCGCCCTCCTGCCCCAGACCGCATACGTCTCGCAGGTCTGCCGGAACTGCCATTCGGCGAACGGGTCCCTCTTCGACGGGAGCCCGCACAAGAAGGCCTTCGAGGCACACCGGTGGCCCGAGTGCGCGACCTGTCACAACAACCACCTGATCGAGACCCCCAACGACGAGATGCTGAAGCCGGGGCCGAAGGCGCTCTGCACCGACTGCCACGAGAAGTACGGAAAGCCGATTTGCATCGAGACAGCGACCTTCTTCTACACGACGATCACCGGCCTCGCCGGCCAGTCCGCCGCGCTCGACAAGGACGTGGACAGGCTGGCCGAACGAGGCTTCGACGTGGACAACCTCCGGTTCCAGGCCAGCTCCGTGCACGACGCCCTTCGGAAGGTCCGCCTCGACATTCACACCTTCGACCGGAGCGATTTCCTCAAGGGGTCGCAGGCGGCTTCCGCGGCCATCGACCAGCTGAAGCAGGGGACCGCGAGGACCTGGCAGGAGTACCGTTACCGCCGGAGCGGCCTCCTCTTCGCGACGGCCCTCATCTCGATCTTCGGCGTCCTTCTCTACCTCAAGATCCGGGCGGTGGACCGGAAGTAGCGACAGCGCTCCGGACTCTCGAGCTGCAGAATCAGCGGACCAGACCGGGGGAGCTGTCCCCCGACGGCAGCGTTTGCCGGTTGTCGCGGATCAGCTCGCACACTTCGTGCGCGACGCGCATCGTGCGGGAGATCGATGACAGGTTCATCAGGAGAACCATTCCAAGCGCATCGTCGGGGTAGAGCCGTAGCTCGCTCGTGAATCCCGCGCCGCACCCCTCGTGGTTCAGGAATCGACGGCCGCCCGTCCTGCCGATCTTCCACCCCAGCCCGACGCCCGTCCTCGATTCGATGCCGGCCCTCCCTTTGGCCACCAGCGCCTGCATGAGCTGCGTCGTCTTCTCCGAAAGGAGGGACCCTCCCCCGGCAAGCTGCGACCGGATGAACGGAGCAAACGAATCGACGGAGCCGACGAGGCCACCGATCGACGACGTGCCCAGGTTGTAGTCGTTCAAACCGAGCAGTCCCTTCTCCGCGCCTCCGCGGTAGAGGCGCCGGTTCGTCGACGGGAACAGGAACCGAAGCACGACACGGGTCGGGTCCCACCGGCTCAGGTATCCCGTGGCTCGGCGCGCCTCGGCGAACCTGTCGATCTCGAAGTCGGCATCGCTGGACAGAGGCCCCAGGATGCGGCGTCGCACGTAATCCCGGTACTCCAGGCCGGAGACGCGGCTGACCAGCTCACCCAGGAGCGCATAGTTGACGTTCCGGTACCGGAC
>JBLMYG010000220.1:0-5343 GCA_050258155.1 Acidithiobacillales bacterium | reverse complement strand
GTCAGCCTCCTCTCGAAGGAACGGTGGGCCGAGGAGCAGAAGAAGCAGAAGCCGAGCGACGCGGACCTCGAGAAGATGCGTGCCGAGGCGAAGAAGCAGGGAGCGAGCGATCAGGAGATCGAGGCGGCCATTGCGCTTTCCAAGGGCCTGTCGGAGGCTTTCGGCACGGTCCCCGAGAACGGGATCATCCTCTCCGGGCCGAAGGCCGGAATGGAGCTGATCCAGTCCGTGAAGGTCATCGGCCCCGACGGTGAGGAGATCCACATCTCCGGCACGACGGGTACGTCCGACGGGAAGACCAAGACGTTGATCCTCGAGCCGTCGAAGCCGGTCCCGCCGAATGCCTCCCTCCGGTTCACCCTCCTGACCGAAAAGGCGCGTTTCACGGTCCCCTTCGAGGTCAAGGACGTCCCGCTGCCATGAGCACCGAAATACGAGGAGACGCCACCATGAAGGTCGTCCTTGCCTCCCTTGCCATCGCCCTCCTCGTGGGTCCGACGGCCCTCGCCCAGAAGAAGACGAAGACTCCCCCCAGGGAGTCTCTCAAGGCGCCGGCCCCGCTAGCCTCCATTCCGGCAGCGAAAGTCTCCGTGGGCCAGGTGCGCGACCGGCGGTCGGACGAATCGCCCTTCAAGGGGCTCGAGATCAACCTCGAGATGCCCGAGATACCGGCCGCGGACGTCGCGGCTGTCCGGACCACCGTGACGGCCGCCGTGGACGACACCGGTCGGAACCTTATTCGCGACGACGCGGAGAAGGGGGGCTTCCAGCCGACCCAGATGGGGCGTTTCGGAGGCTCTTCGGGAACGTCGGGACCGACCCGGGTAACGCTGGAGCTGAAGAACCCGGCCCGGAAGGCGAACGCGGTCAAGAGCGTGACCGGCGAGATCGAGCTCTACATGCCCGGGAAGGACCCGAACAGCGTCGCCACCCTGCCGAAGTTCATGGCGCAGCCCGGACGACCTCTCGTCGACCCCGCCCTGAAGGCCAATGGCGTCGAGATCACCGTGATGGGGAAGGATCAGCTGGACGCGGAGAAGAAGCGCCAGATCGAGAAGCTGAGGCAGGACGCCAAGAAAAAGAAGATGGCGGCCGACACGCTCGAGGAGATGGTCGCCGACTTTTCATCGGAGTTTCTCAAGCCGGAGGAAGGCGACGTCGTCCTGAAGCTGAAGGCGCCGGAGGGCCGGATCCACGAGATCGCGTACGTGGACGGTGCCGGCGAGGAGAAGCGCGTCTCCACGTCGGAGAAGCAGGGTTTCACGGTTCTCTCGACCTGGGGCGAGAAGCCGGCCCCCGACTGGAGCCTCCGGGTCCGGATGACGACGCCGAAGACGCTGGCTCGCTACGCCTTCGCCCTAAAGGACGTCGCGCTTCCCTGAAGCCGCCGCGCCGGAGATCCGGTGTCGTGGAATTGCCGAGGCCGAACATCGCCGATTGACGAAGAAACCTGCCTCCGAACTCTCGATCAGCTGTGACCGGCGTGGCGGGCACGGCCGAATCAATGACGCCAACCTCAGCCTCCGAGGATTTCGTTCAGGCCGTCAATGGCCCTTTCGAGAATCTCGGGCGCGACGCGGCCGAGGCGACGAGCCAGCCGATCGACCGAGAGCGTCCTCACTTGACTGATCTTCAGCCACGACGCCTTCGGAAGCTTCACGCCCTTTAGCTCCAGGGTCAGGGGGAAACCGGCCCGCTGAGGCTGGCTCGTGATCGCCATCGCGATGACGGTCCCGGAGCGCTCGTTGAAGACGTCTTCACTGACGACGAGAACCGGACGCTGGCCCGCCTGCTCTCGCCCCCTGACGGGATCGAGGTCGGCCCACCAGATCTCCCCCCTCAGTACTCGGGCCACCCTGCGATCTCCAGGGAGAGCCCTTCCTCGGCGAGAGCCTTCTCGAAGGCCCGGCTGAGCTTGGCCGACTCGCGGGCCAGGCGCGTCCTTTTCTGTCGGGCCAGCTTCTCCCGGAGCGCTTCCTGCACCGCCTGGCTGCGGCTCGCGAACGCCCCCTTCTTCACCAGCTCGTCCACATCGGTCAGGAGCGTGCGATCGATGGAGACGGCGATCTTGGCTGCGGACATGGCGAAACCTCGGGTATGACTATAGGTAATACCCCGACCTGGGTCAAGGTCATGAATCTGCTCGCCGGGCGGCCGCGGCGAAGCGCCTGACGATCGCCGCCGCCGGCTCGACGGAGCGGATCGTCGCCACGCTCTTCCCCGCCTGCCAGAGATCCTTCGACGAGGCCCCTTTCATCGAGGCCTTCTTGAGCTGCACCGCGGAGCGGAGGGAATAGATCGCGCGCATCCAGTGCTTCGTCCGGCGCCCCGCCAGCATCCACCGGGCGATCGGCCCGGCCTTCGTCCCCATCCTTTCGACGAAGGGGGTCCGGATGATGGAGAGGGGGACGCCGGTGATCCGCTCGGTCAGGACGATGTCCTTCTCCTCCGCGCCCAGGATTGCCTGCTTGTAGTCGGGGTGCGCCGTGCACTCGGTCGTGGCGATGAAGCGCGTCCCCATCTGGACCGCCTCGTAGCCGAGGCCGAGCATCGCCCGGAACTCCGCCTCGCTCCCGACGCCCCCGGCGCAGACGAGAGGGGCTCCCAGGCTCTCGAGCTCGGCGAAGAGCTGTTCCGGAGTCTTCCCTCCCGCGTGCCCGCCGGCGCGGCTGTTGACGCAGATGAGCCCGTCCACCCCCTCGGCGATCCCTTTCTCCGCCCACCTGCGGTCGACGACGTCGTGAAAGACGACGCCTCCCTCAGCGTGCACCCGCTTGACGACCCAGCCCGGGTTTCCGAGCGCGGTGACGAAGAAGCGGACTCCGGCCCCGAGCGCCGTCTCGAGGTACTCCTCCATCCGCTTCCGGTAGACGGACGAGAGCGACTTCTCGGTCAGGATGTTGAGCCCGACCGGCTTCTGCGTCAGGCTTCGGATCCGCTTCAGCCCTTCCCCGAACTCCAGCCCATGGACGTAGACGAGGGAGAGCGGCTGGATGACGCCAAGGCCCCCCGCCTCCGAGACGGCGGCGACGAGCTCCGGATTCGAGCAGGGGTACATCGCGCCGCAGAGGAGCGGCACCTCGACGCCGGCGAGGTCGGTGAATCGATTTCTCATCTCGGCCGTGCCTCCGAACCGTCGGCGGGAGGCGAGGCGGCGCCGGATGTTACGGGAAGAGGGAGAGCTGGGGCCCGGGCGGGACGCGGAACGCGGCGGTCGAGAGCTCGGGACACCGGCCGGCGAGGCCCGATTTCTTCGCGGAGATCCGGAAGAAGTCCGCAATCTGATCCGCCCAGACCCCTTCGCCGCGCATTCGCGAGCCGAAGTCCGGGTCGTTCAGCCTCCCGCCGCGGAGGTCGCGGAGTCGTGAGAGGACCTTCTCCTTCCGGAGCGGCACGCACCGCTCGAGCCATTCGACGAAGAGGGGCGCGACGGCGAACGGCAGCCGGAGCGGCACCCACCCGGCAGTGCGGGCACCGGCGTCCCTCGCCGCCGCGAGGATCGCCGGGATTTCGTGGTCCGTCAGGCCGGGGATGACCGGCGCGGCGTAGACGGCGACCGGAATGCCCGCCGACGCGAGGGCGCGGATCGCCTCGAGCCGGGATCGGGGCGTCGGTGCCCGGGGCTCCATGGCGCGGGCGAGGGCCTCATCGAGCGTGGCGATCGAAAGGGCGACGCTCGCGGCGCCGAAGACGGCGAGCTGTGAAAGGAGATCGGCGTCGCGGACGACGAGATCCCCCTTCGTCACGACGCCGACGGGGTTCCTGAAGTCGAGGAAGACCTGGAGGCAGCGCCGCGTGAGCCGGAGGGTCCTCTCGATCGGCTGGTACGGGTCGGTGACCCCCGAGAGCGCGACCGTCCGAGGCCTCCAGCGCGGGGAGGAGAGCTCCTTCCGGAGGAGCCCCGGCGCGTCCTCCTTGACGAGGATGCGGCTCTCGAAATCGAGTCCCGCCGAGAGGCCGAGATATTCGTGAGTGGGCCGCGCATAGCAGTAGGCGCATCCATGTTCGCAGCCGCGGTAGGGGTTCAGGCTGACCTCGAACGGGATGTCGGGGCTGTCGTTGGTGGCGAGGATCGTCCTCGACGCCTCGCGGAAGAACTCCGTTTTCAGCGACGGCGTGTCGGCGTCTTCGGCAGCCTCTGGATCCACGTCGTTCGCGTACCGGAGCCGCTCGAAGCGGTTCGGGGTGTTGCCAGACGCTCCCCTCCCGCGCAGGCGCACTTCAGGCGGAACATACGCCAAGCTCACGCCCCCATCGTGACATCGACGACGCGCAGAGTTCAGCTCGGGCGACGCTCGCGGTGGCATGCTGCTCGCTGCAACGACCTGCATGAAACGTCCATCGCGGCCGGCCGTCTATGTCCTTCTCACGGCCCTCGCGCCGCTCGCCCTAGACGGCTGTGTCTCCGCCGGCGTCGAGCGAAAGCAGGTGGCCGCCGCGGAGGCGAAGCCGGCCACCGGCGGCGTCGAGGTCTTCATCTACGAGACGCCGGGGGACCGGGACGCCTCCCGCCTCGTCGCCGACCCTGTTCTCTCGGAGATCTTCCGTGTGGAGAACGGGCGTGAGGTGCTCGTCGGCCGATCCATGTCGGCCATGTGGGCCCTGAACGACCTTTCGCCCGGCCAGTATCGCGTCTGGGCGAGAAAGCGGATCACGCCCGAAGGGGACATCGAGCCGCTGAAGGACCCGCAGGGGAAGACCTTCGACGTGGCCGCCGGTGAGGAATCGACGCTCCGGATCGTCCTGAAGAAGGTCCCGACCGGGTGGATCATTCTCGGGGCACTGGCGGCGGCGGCCCTGATCTACTTCTCGATCGATGCCGCGTCGCACGGGAGGCTCCCGCCCCCCCCTCCCATCCCGCCCGACGTCGCCGTCGGGATCGTCCTCACGGCCGTTTCCGCGGCTCACCCGGAAGGGCCGACGCCCGCAGCGGCCGACGTCTTCCCGGCCCCCGGATCGGTCGTGGCGGCCCGGAAGGTGACCGTCAACTTCCTCCTCGCCACGCCGCTGGACCCCGGCGGGATCGAGAACGACGCCATCATCGCCCTCGGGACGCTCACGGGCGAACTGCCGGGGACGATCTCGTATCAGCCCGAGGACCAGCTCCTCCGCTTCACCCCGGCCCGCGACTTCACTCCCGGCGAGACGATCACCGTCACGCTCGACCTCGAGAAGCTGAGGGGCCCCGGCGGCCGCTCGGGCGAGGGAAAGGTCTCGACGATGTTCCGCGTGGCGAAGTGAGACCTCAGCGCCGCGCGATTTCCCGGACTCCGGCAACGAGGCGGTCGACTTCCTCCTCGGTCGTGTAGCAGGCGCAGCCGGCCCGGACGAGGCCGCCATTTG
>JBLMYG010000219.1:0-3491 GCA_050258155.1 Acidithiobacillales bacterium | reverse complement strand
TCAAGCACGTCATGTCGGGCGTCAACCCGCAGGGGTGCCAGGTCTTCTCCTTCAAGTCCCCATCGGCGGAGGAGCTCGACCACGACTTTCTCTGGAGGACGACGAAGTGCCTCCCGGAGCGGGGGCGGATCGGCATCTTCAACCGGTCGTACTACGAGGAGGTCCTCGCCGTCCGCGTCCACCCGGAGTTCCTCGCGAGGCAGACGCTCCCGCCGAGCCTCGTGACGAAGCGGATCTGGAGGGAGCGGTTCGAGAGCATCGCCGCCTTCGAAAAGCACATGGCCCGGAACGGCACGCTGATCCTGAAGTTCTTCCTGAACGTCTCGCGGAAGGAGCAGAAGAGACGCTTTCTCGAGCGTCTGGAGATGCCGGAGAAGAACTGGAAGTTCTCGGAGGCCGACGCGAAGGAGCGGCAGCTCTGGAAGGACTACATGGCGGCCTACGAAGACGCCATCCGAGCCACGGCGACGCCCTGGGCTCCCTGGTACGTTGTCCCGGCCGACAACAAGTGGTTCAGCCGCCTCGTGGTGGCCGGGGCGATCATTCACGCCATGGATCAGCTCGACCTGCACTACCCCGTCGTGGACGAGGCGAAAAAGAAGGAGCTCGCGTCGGCGCGGAGGCAGCTCCTGTCGGAGTGAGCCTGCCCGGCCGTTGACAGCGGGGCGGCCGGAGCCCATATTGGCGGGCATCGGAGCCTAGGGGTGGCCCCAAAAAAGGTAGACAGGGGCCTGAGATCAAACCCTTGAACCTGATCCGGGTGACACCGGCGTAGGGAAAGGCGATCGACCTCCGAGGGTTCCGCTTCGAGGAGTCCGCGCGGGCGCGCGGGACCGGGAGGCGGGCGATGGCGACAGGCCGTTTGGTGTCGCGGTTATCCGGAGCGCTCATTCTTTCCTTCTTCCTGCCGGGGCCGACGGCTTTGGCCGACGACGCCCCCGCCCCTGAGGCCACGCCGACGCCGACGCCGACAGCGACGCCGAGCCCGGCCGCGCCGGAGATACGTCGCGCGGAGAACGTGACCGTCTCGGCCATCCGGGCCGAGGACGTCGTGCCGGTCACGAAGACCGACATTCCGCTGAAGACGATCGAGGCGGAGAACACGGGGCAGGAGATCACGTACCTCCTGGCGGAGACCCCCTCGGTCACCTTCTACGCCGACTCGGGCGGGCCCAACAGCTATTCGTACTTCTCCATCCGGGGCGTCCAGATGACGCGGATCAACCTGACGTGGGACGGGGCGCCTCTCAACGACCCGGAGGACTCGGCTTTCTACTTCGCCAACTTCGGGGACTTCGCCGGCGCGCTGGGGAGCATCCAGATCCAGCGCGGAGTCGGCACCTCCACCTGGGGCGCGGCATCGTTCGGCGGCTCGATGAACTTCGCGAGCCTCGAGCCGGCGGACGTCTTCGGCGTCGGCGCGGAGCTGACGGGAGCGACCTTCGGGACCTGGCGCGGGAGCGCGATCGTCCAGTCCGGGCTCCTCGGCTCGGGACTCAAGTTCTGGGTGAAGGGCGCCGTCCAAGAGACGGACGGCTACCGCGACCACTCGGGGGTGAAGCAGGGGGGGCTCTACTTCGGCCTGGCGAAAGAAGGAGAGGCGTCGACCTTCCGCCTCTCCGGCATCTTCGGGCACGAGAAGTCGGAGCTGGCGTACCTCGCGTCGGAGAAGAGCGTCCTCGAGGTGAACCCTCGCGACAACCCGCTGTCCCCGGAGGAGACCGACTCCTTCGGGCAGATGCTCGTGCAGGCGCAGTACACGCGGTTCCTCGGCGCCGCCTCGAGCCTTTCCGTGCAGGGATACGTCGGCGACGCGGGGGGCTGGTACCGCGTTCTCGATCAGCCGACGGCGAACCTCTACCAGTACGGCCTCGACTGGTGGCGCGCGGGGGGCGTCGTCACGTATCAGACGCGAATCGGAAGCGTCGGTCTGACGCTGGGAGGGGAGGGGAGCGGCTTTGTGAGCACGCACACGCGCGAGGTCGTGGAGCAGCCCCGGGAGTACGAGAACCACGGCTACAAGTACGAGGCCAACGGCTTCGCGAAGCTCGGCTGGGACGCGGGACGCTGGCACGTCTACGGCGACGCGCAGGTCCGCTGGGCCGACTTCCGCTACGCCGGCTCCGTGGGGGACGAAGCGATCAGCTGGACCTTCTTCAACCCGAAGCTGGGGGCCCGGTACGACATCGCGAGGAGCCTCTCGGCGTGGGCCTCGGTGGGAGCGACCTCCCGGGAGCCGACGCGAAGCGACCTTCTCCTGGGGGAGGACGACGCCTCGGTCCTCCCGGACCTCACGGCGGTGAAGCCGGAGAAGCTGGTGAGCGTCGAGGCGGGCATCGACCTCAGAATGTCCACGCTGAACCTCCACGCGAACCTTTACGACATGGAGTTCCACGACGAGATCGCCCTGACGGGACAGCTCTCGGAGATCGGCCTCCCCCTCCGGCGAAACGTCCCGCGGAGCTACCGCCGCGGCCTGGAGCTCGACGTGAGGTGGCATCCGGTCAAGTCGCTCCGGCTCGGCGGGACGCTCAACGCCAGCCGGAACCGGATCAGCTCCTGGACGCAGTTCTACGACGTCTACGACCCGGCGGGAAACTTCATTGGGTCCACCAGCCTGGGCTTCTCGGACGTCGCCCCTCTCCTGACGCCGGAGCTCGTCGCCAACGTCTTCGCCGACTGGGACATCCTCCCGTGGATCACTCTCTCGGCGTCAGGGCGGTACCAGGCCCAGAGCTTCCTCGACAACACGAACGTGAGCGACCTCGTGACGCCGGACATCTTCGTGGTGGGACTCGGGGCGGCGATCGACCTGGAAGGCGTCCTCCCGGGGAGGCCGAAGCTCCGCGTCCGCGTGGAGAACCTCCTGAACGACATGCGCCTCTGGACGAGCGGCTACTCTTACATCTACGCCACGCAGGACCCGGCCGGCAGCCTCGCGTTCTCGGGGATCCCGTACTTCTACCCGCAGGCCAGCCGGAGCGTCAGCGTGACGCTCGACGTCGGGTTCTGAGGCCCAGGCGACCTTCTCCCGTCCCGCCGCTGGCGATGCGGTGCGGCGCCGCGTAGGATGAGGAGGGGAGCAGCAATCCGAAGAGGAAGGAGAGAGACGATGAGAGTATCCCGCCGATCGATCGGTATCGGACCGGTCCTGACGGCCTTGAGCGCCCTCCTCGTCGCGTCCGCAGCCTCGGGAGCGCCGGCGGCATCGGAGGGAAAGAACACCTTCGGTACGAAGCCATGCGGAAAGCTGGTCTCGATAGAAGAGGTCGAGGCCGTCTTCAAGACGAAGGTGCCGGTGATCGACATCGAAGAACAGAACACCTGCGTCTACAAGGACGAGAACGGCTTCCCGGTCTACAGCGTGAGGCTGACCTACGGCTCGAAGCTCGAGTGCACCACGCAACCCGGTATGTACTTGGGGAAGCCTGTGGAGAAGATCGCCGGCGTCGGCGATCAGGCCGTCTGGATCCCCTCGGTGGGGACCCTCT